>JAFDFW010000375.1 GCA_019309605.1 Deltaproteobacteria bacterium
CACTGACACTGACACTGTCACTGACCCGTTCCCCCTTTCCACCCTCGTTCCCAAACCCGATCTCCCCCTCGCCGACTCCCTCCCCAAGTACTGCGGCGTCCCCAAACCCAACGCCCGCCTCTACCGCACCCGCCTCGACCTCCCCGAACGCACCCGCCTTCGCGCCTCGGCGCTCGATCTCGACGGCTACAAGCCGCGCGTCTTCTGGGTTCGCGTGAATGACGAGGGGGAGCGCTGTGTCCGCCGGCGGACTCAAACACTCGAGGTGGATGTGCAGCCCGGAATGTGGGATCTGATTGTCGAGGTTCCCGAGCGCGCCGCGCAGGACGGCCAGATGCTGATCCTCATCACTCGTAACCCACGTTGATCATGACCGCCGCTGACCAGATACGGATTCACGAGATCTACCAATCGATTCAAGGCGAGTCGACGTTTGCCGGGCTCCCTTGCACGTTCGTCCGGCTCTCCCGCTGCAACCTCCGTTGCCGTTGGTGCGACACGCCTCAGGCATTCGAGGGAGGCACCCAACTGCCGCGCGCCGAGGTGCTGGAGCAGGCGCTGTCGTTTGGGACGCCGCTGGTCGAGCTCACCGGGGGCGAGCCTCTCCTCCAGCCGGGCGCCATTCCGCTCCTCAAAGAGTTTTGCGACGCGGGACGCGCCGTGCTGCTCGAAACCAGCGGGGAGCGGGACATCTCCGAGGTCGACCCACGTGTGCACCGGATCATGGATCTCAAAGCACCGGGCAGCGACGAGTCGCATCGCAACCGCTGGGAGAACATCGAGCACCTCAGCCTGCGAGACGAGGTCAAGGTCGTCCTTGCCGACCGCGCGGACTACGAATGGGCGAAGGCAGCCGTCGAGGAGCACGATCTGGCGAGTCGCGTGCACGCCGTCCTGCTCAGTTGCGTCTGGGGAGAGCTCGACCCGAAGGACCTCGTCCAGTGGGTTCTCGAAGATCAGTTGCCGGTTCGCGTGCAGATGCAGATGCACAAAGTGATCTGGGACGCGGATAAGCAGGGAGTCTAGGAGTCATGAGTGCGCAGTCCAAGACCATCATGATAGAGACCCAAGGGCGGGGCATCAGCGAGATCACGACCGAGGTTCAAGATGCCGTCGCAGCGTCGGGCATTGCCGAGGGCCTGTGCACGGTGTTCATTCATCACACCAGCGCGTCACTGATCATCAACGAGAACGCCGACCGGGACGTGCAACGCGACCTCGACGCGTTTCTTTCGAGGCTCGTCCCCGACGGGGACTCCCTCTACGTCCACACGATCGAGGGCCCGGACGACATGCCGGCACACGTCAAGACCGCCCTCACGCAGACCTCGCTGAGCATCCCGGTCACCGACGGCCGCTGCGCCCTCGGCACCTGGCAGGGCGTTTTCCTGTGGGAACACCGCCTCCGGGGCCACCATCGACGGGTAACCGTGACCGTCGTCGGCTAGACGCCGCCCCGGACACAGGCGCGTCACCGTCGTCGATCAGGCTTGCGCTTGCGCGCCGTCCTCCGCGTACATCGCCTCGATCTCTTCGGCGAAGTGCTCGTTCACTTTGGCGCGCTTCACTTTCAATGTCGGCGTGAGCTCACCGTGTTCGACGGTGAAGTTGCGGTTCAAGATCGTGAACTTCTTGATCTGCTCCACCCGCGCGTAGTGCTCGTTCATCTCGTCGATGTGCGCCTGAATGCTCGCTTTGAGCTTCGCGCTCTTGTGGAGTGCGCTCGCGTCCTCGCCATTGGCGGCGGCCCATGCCGGACCCGCCTCCACGTCGATCGTAACGAGCGCGCTCAGGTACTTGCGACGGTCGCCGATCACGACGGCTTCGTCGATGAGCTCGTGGTTCTTCATCGATCCCTCGAGATTCTTTGGGGTGATGTTCTTGCCACCCGCAGTGATGATGATGTCTTTCTTGCGGCCGGTGATGTTCAGGAAGCCCTCGTCGTCGAAGGCGCCCAAGTCACCCGAATGCAACCACTCGCCCGACAATGTCTCGCTGGTGACCTCGGGGTCTTTGTAGTAGCCCATGAAGACGTTGGGTCCCCTGACCATGATCTCGCCATCGTCGGCGATCTTGACTTCGACGCCCGGGATGGCGGGACCGACGCTGCCGAACCGATACTGGGTCGGGGTGTTGAAGCTCGTCGGGCCGGTGTCCTCCGACTGCCCGTAGACCTCGAGAACCACCAAGTCCAAGCAAGCGAAAAACTCCAATACCTCGCGAGCGATGGGCGCGGCGCCAGAGACGCAAACGCGGGCGTTGCCCATGCCGATGGCCGGCTTGAGCTTCGAAAAGATGAGCTTGTTGGCGAGGCGATATCGCAGGCCTTTCCGGCCGTCCGGCCGTTCGTTGGCCTCCCAGCCCACCTTCATCGCCCACTTCACGAGCTTGGCTTTCACCCCAGTCGCGTCCTTGAGCTTGGCCGTGATGCCTGCGTGGAACTTCTCCCAGATGCGCGGCACGCCGAAGAAGATGGTCGGCTGCACCTCCTTGAGGTTCTCCGGCACTGCTTCGATCGACTCTGCGAAGTACACCCGCGACCCACTGCTGATGGGAACGTGAAGCGTGAACATCTGCTCGGCGATATGCGAAAGCGGTAGATACGAAAGCGAGCAATCCTCGGGGCTGGGCGTGACGATTCCGGCGGCCGCGTCGGCGGTCCAGGCGAGGTTGTGATGGCTCAGCATCACGCCCTTGGGCGGGCCCGTGGTGCCCGAGGTATAGATCAAGGTAGCGAGCGCATTTGGATCCAAGCTCTCGAGCCGATCGAGATACGCTTGCTTCTGAACTTCCTCACCCTTGGCCAGGAACTCTTCCCAGCTCATTACCATGTCATCCGCGATCGCCGGGGCGCCCTTCATGGTGATGACATGCTCGAGGTTCGGCATGTTGCCGCGCTCCAATCGAACTTTGCGCCACTGATCCTCGTTTTCGACGAGGATGACAGGCGCGTCGGCGTGGGCGACGATGTAACGAACCTCGACAGGGGAGCAGGTGGTGTAGATGCCTGCCGGAGCCCCGCCGGCGCCCATTGCGGCGACGTCCATGACTGTCCACTCGGGGCGGTTGAACCCGAGGATGCAAACCGTCTGCCCAGGCTCGAGGCCGAGCGCGATCAACGCGCGGCCCGCCTGGATCACTTCGTCGGAGTAGGTGGCCCAGTTCGTCGGCTTCCAACTCCCACCTTCACGGACGTAATACGCCGGTTCGTTGGGGGCCTTTTGCGCCCTTTGCATCAGTCGATTCGGAATCGTGTCTGTAGCCACAGCGTCACCTCGTGGGTTGCCAGCCGCACAGCGGCTGGGGCCGTGAAATATAGGCCCAGATCACCCCGAATGTGAAGGGCAACCCAGCCTGCTTGTGCTAAATCGCCCCTTCACGGAGGAGTGGCCGAGCGGTCGAAGGCGGCGGATTTGAAATCCGTTGTAGGGGCGACTCTACCGGGGGTTCGAATCCCTCCTCCTCCGCTATTTTGCAGCGTCAGCGTCAGCGTCGGTGCCAGCGTCGGTGCCAGCGTCAGTGCCAGAGTCAGAGCGTTTCCATGTGTCCGAGGATAGAGTAACGTCCACACCTCTTTTGGAGGGAACCATGACGCTGCAAG
>JAFDFW010000376.1 GCA_019309605.1 Deltaproteobacteria bacterium
ATCTTCATTATGAGGAAGTAGCCCAGGCCGATCGCGGCCAACGCCAATCCAGCCCTCGGCCTGGTCCGCGATAACAGGAAATATGCCCCAAGCACGAAGACGGAGAGCGCAATGTCCTCGCGCACCGACAAACTCAAGAGCAGGGGAATGATGGCCCATCGATACTTACCGATGTCAACCAGGTAGGCGAGCCAGAACACGAACCCGATCCCGAGCGGAGGGTAGTGAAAGTCGTAGAGGTTGCCGCCGTGCAGGGGCGCGTAGAACACATACATGGCCGCAATCGAGACCGCTTGGTAAGGGCCGAGGCGATTGCGCGCGAAGAGGAAGAGTGGAATGACGGCCGCACCGATGAGCGTGGCCTGAATGATCAGCAGAGTCTCTGCGCGCGGCGCGATCGCATAGATGGGTGCGAGCAAGTACGCAAAGAAGGTCGCGTGATGACCCAGATGCGTGCCCTCGGGACCAAAGATCGGCGAGGCTTTCAGCAGCTCGCCCCGCATGGCGTTGAAGACGACGTTGTCTTCGATCCCCATGTCGAACGCGGACGTCCCGAGGTTCCAGTGGTTGCGCAGGGTGAAGAACGAGAAATAAGACGCGTAAAAGAAGAACAACCCGAGCACGAGGACCCAGGGGAGCCAGGGCGACCATCGATCGAGAGCCTCTGCGGCGCGTTGGCGGATCGAAGCAACGGGCCCGGAGGTCGCGCTGAAGAGGGGGGGTTCGGCGAGTGACCGATAGATCAGCTTCTGCGCCATGAAGGCGGTGATCGCGGCGATGGTGAGGAACTGGATGTCGAGGCCTTTCCAGATCTGCCACCGAAACAGCATAGGAACGACGATCGCTAGGCACAGCGGCGAGAGCTTCCAGCCGAGCAACTCGATCCTCCGCGCTGCATCGCGGGGCCGCGTCCGGCGAGTCCACCAGTAAACCGCGATGGCCATGAGTGGGAGGGCCAGTCCGACGCCGCCGAACAGCGCCAGGAGCTTGCGGGTGGCGGGCTCGATCTGGTTCGACCTGATGTAGACGCGCATCAGGTCGCCGAACACCAGCTCCCAAACAGCAATGCCGCACGAGCCCCCGGCCCCGAGCAACAAAGCCATCCCGCGAGCGAGTGACGACAGATACTCGCCGCCCCCCGGCGATGGTACCGGCTCTTCGGAAGCGGCAACCTCAGGTGCCGGCGCGTCCTCAGAGGGCTTCAACTCGTTTTCCACGCCGCCAGAGTAGTCATCTCCGGGGTCATGTCCAACTGGCAGCGGGACATGCGGGAGGAGGTAGTCTGGTGGTTGGATCCAGCGCAAAAAAAGACTCGTCAGGAGTCTTGCGAGGTGTCGGCCGCAGGGTCGGCGACAGTCGATCCGCCGTCGGCCGGCGGAAGATTCTGCGTATCGCCTACAACGTAGAGGGGACGCCGTTTCACTTCTTCGTAGATCCGGCCGATGTACTCGCCGAGGATTCCCGTCATGATGAGCTGAGCGCTGAGCGGACGCAGCCAGTGCCACCGCGATCATGATCGTCGCCCAACCTGGAACCGTCTCGCCCGCAACGGCTGAGTAGAGCGCCCAGCCTGAGGTGACGATCGCAACGAGCCCCGAAAACAGACCGAGCCAAGTCGCAATCCGCAGGGGAATGATTGAAAACGAGGTGATGCCGTCGATCGCGAAGCGCAGCATCTTACGAAGGGGGTATTTCGTCTCGCCGGCGAAACGTTCGGGCCGCTCGTACCGCACTGCCGTTTGCTTGAAGCCCACCCACGACACCATCGCGCGCACGAACCGATGCTGCTCGCGCAGGGCGCGCATCGACAGGACGACTCTGCGACTCATCAGCCGAAAATCCCCGGTATCGAGAGGTATCTCAATCGGGAGCAGCATGCGCAACAGGCGATAGAAGGCCGCGGCGGTCGCTCGCTTGAAGACGCTCTCTCCGTGGCGGACGGACCTCTGGCCGTACACGACGTCGTATCCCTCACGCCACTTCTGAATCATCTCGGTCACGACCTCGGGTGGATCCTGCAGGTCGGCATCCATGATGACCACGGCGTCGCCCTCGGCGCGGTCCATACCCGCCGTGATCGCAAGCTGGTGCCCAAAGTTCCGCGAAAACGAAATCACCTTGTAGCGCGGCTCCGCCGCGGCGAGCGCGTTCAGCATCTCCGACGTGCGGTCTTGGGAACCGTCGTCGATGAACACCACTTCCCACGTCTCGTCGATCTCGATCAAGAACGCCTTGAGGCGGCGGTGGAGCTCCGCGAGGATTGCTTCCTCGTTGTAGACGGGAATGATGAGCGACAGCGCAGGACGTTGCATGATGTGGCCGAGTCTCCCGAGTGGCAGCGGTGTTTTTACAACGACGTCGTGTATAGTTCAACCCGGAGGTCCGACGTGGAGTTCGAGGAGTACAAACAGAGCTATGTCGCGGAGGTCGAGCAATCGATCGACTTTGCTGGGCAGGGCCATGACTTCTTCATCCGGGTCAAAGCGGATGAGCTCGTCGCCTCTTGCAGCAGGCAGCTCGGATCGCTGGAACAGCGAGCGGCTTTGGACGTTGGATGCGGCGTCGGGCTCATGTCGCGCTACGTAGGCGAGCACTTTGGCAAGCTTCACGGGGTCGACATCGCACCGGGCGTCGTGGAGCGCGCTGCCGAGCACTTTCCGCAAGGGAAGTTTCAGCTCTATGACGGCAAGCAGATCCCCTTCGAAGACGAGACCTTTGACGTCGTGTTCACCGTGTGCGTCTTGCATCACGTGCCACCAGAGCAATGGTCGTCACTGGTCGCCGAAATGGCGCGCGTGCTCAAGCCGGGCGGCCTTCTCTACATCTTCGAGCACAACCCGTACAACCCGCTCACCAGGCGGGCGGTGAGCAACTGCCCATTCGACGCAGACGCTACCCTCCTCACGCGGAGCCGGTCGACTGCGCTCGTGAAAAGCGCCGGGCTCGAAACAGCGGATGCCCGCTACATCCTTTTCTTTCCATGGGACGGCGCAGGCTTTCGAGGCATCGAGTCCAGCCTACGCTGGCTGCCGCTCGGCGCACAGTACTTCGTCTCCGCGCGCCGAGCGCTCTAGCCGCAGCCTGCACTTCGAAAAAGAGGACCGTCCCCTCTTCTACTCGAAGGCGGTCGTGTTGGTCATGCGGATTTCAAAGGCCTCGTTGACCTCGACCTTTTCGGTGCCCTCCGGGCCGGTCACAGTGAGCTTGTCGGTCGCTTCGCCTGCTGCCGCGGCGTCGGACTCGAGGGCGTTCAGGTTGAGGATGATCTCGCCGCGTGCGTTCGCGACCATCTGCTCGACGGCGATCGAGACGCCGTCCTCGGGGAAGTCGACGGACTGCGGAAGCGCGTTCTGCGTGACGGTGACGTTGAGCTTGATTTCATCGCCCACGCGCTCGACGAGCGTGTAGCTGTCAACCTGCTGAACTTTGAACCCATAGAGCGTGAGCTCCTTGCGAGCCTCCCATCGCGCCCCCAGACCTACGGGCTCGGCCGGCAATACGACGCGGGAGAGCGTGGTGCGCGCGTTGACGATCATCATCAGCAGGCGCAGCGGGAGGTCCGGGCTCTTGGCTTTGTCGTTGAGCTGCGTCGACAGCGAGATGCCGCGGTCGTTCATTTCGACCGTGCCGCCGACGTCGTCGAGAATCGCGGCGCTCTGCCTCAGCTCTTCGGCGAGCTTGGGATCGACGCCCTGCGGAACCGCGGCCTCTGCCTTCGCGATGTTGACCTCAAACTTCACGCCGTTCTCCGTCGCCATTGCAGGCCCGGACACGATGTGCAGCCGAACGCCCGGCACCACCGAAAGCGCGGCGGATTCTGCGGTTGTGGCGAGGGTCGCAATCGTGAAGTCCATGTTGGACTTCGTCGTCGTGCCGTCGGCGATCTTATAGCGAAGCGGTGCCTGCGGCTCGGCGCCCGCATCGAGGAGGAGCACCGGATCGGCGTTCGCATCGGCGGCGGTCGCCGAGGACCCGTCCTTCTTGCAGCTCGCCAATACGAGCAACGCGGACAACAAAATCAAACCACGCACGATTGCTTGCTTCTTCATCGAATCTCCTCCCGGCCCGTTTCCCCGGCCAGCTCGAAGGCGGGTTTAGTCGCATAGATCGCGAGCTGCAACCGCAGGGTCACGATGGTGGAGAAATCCTCGTTCGTGGCGGGGTCCAAAAGCGCCTTTGAGTTTGCTGTTTCCTCTTCACACGACCCCGTGCCGACGCTAGTGTCGCCCGGACGTGAGCGACACTGTCCAACGTCTGAAGGCGTGGTGGCCCTGGATCCTCGTTGTCGGGGCGCTCGGGTTCGTCTTCGGGCCCGCACTCGCAACGCACATCACCCGCGGATTCGACCCGCACATCGTCAACGATGATGCGCGGCAGCAGATCTACCCGTTCTTTCGCTATGCCGACTCGTCGTTGTTTCCCAACGACTACATTGCCGATTACTACCTGGACTGTCTGCCGCTTGGCTTCCGCGCCCTCTACACGCTCTCGGCCCCGCTCATCGACCCAGCAGTGTCGAATAAGGTCGTCACGTACCTCATGCTGTTGATCACAGTCGCAGGGCTGGGCACCGCGGCGAATCGGCTGGGCGGCAAGGTCGCAGCGTGGGGGGCGATGTCGCTCGCGCTCGGCGCGAGCCTCTACATCGATCGCATGGGCGGCGGGCTGCCACGCGCCTTCGGCTTTCCCATCCTGGCCTGCGCGCTCGCGGCGCTCAGCTACGGCCGCACGAAGTGGCTCGCGGCGCTGGTGTGGTTGGGTGCTTGCTTCTACCCGGTGGCCGGTGTCGTGGTCGGCATGGCGACGGCGTTCTTTCTGCTGCTACTGCCAGCGTCCGATCGCGGCGACGCGCACGACTGGACCCTGCGGCGCCGTCTGCGCTTCCTCGCGATCGTCGCGGGCGTATCGATCATCTTGTTGTTGCCGACGATCGTGACTTCGTCGAAGTACGCGCCCGTGCTTACCA
>JAFDFW010000041.1 GCA_019309605.1 Deltaproteobacteria bacterium
CGCGCTCGCCTGCGCGAAGAGCTCGATGCGAAGCAGCACCATGCTCACCATGAGGCCAATGAGCAGGATCGCGGCGGCCGCCTGCCAGCGCCGAAGCTCCTGCTGTTCCTCGAGCGTCTCGTCGACTCCAACGCGAGCGCTCACCCCCGGCCCCATCGCGACGACATCGAAGCTTGGAACTGCAAACAGGGCGCGTAAGAGATCATCAACGTCCACTTGCGGGAACGCACCATCGATGATGGCCACGGCGAGCGGGTCCAGACCGTCGCGCTCCGCCTCGCCGAGGAGGGCCTCGGCTGCTTGGCGGGCCCGGCCCGGACCCTTCGGATCAGCCACGGTCACGTAAGATACGCCCGCTGTATTGTCCGAGAACAGGTCACCGCGAACTTGAATCCGCCAAACACCGGGGCCCAGAGCCGGAAGATGAGGATCATGCGGAGAGAGGGACGAGGCTTGCATCCACCGCCGTCCCTGGAAAATGTCGACCAGCACGGGGCCGCGCTCCCCGAGCTGCTCCCAGTCGAGCTCGATGCCGCCGTCGATCGCCGTTGCCCGAGCCACGATACCACCTGGCACGACAGGAAGCCGGACCTCACGGGCGGCAACCACGGCGCCGTCTTCGCCAATCGCCTCCACCTCGACGCGCCCTTCACTGCCCGCAACGACGAGTGGCAACCGCGCAAAACCGTTCGAGGGTTGGATGGCACCCGGTTCGACCCGAACGCCGGCAACCGGCCGGACCCGCACCGCGACAGCGTCGTCGCCCACCCAGACCGAAAGCCAACAGCGTAGATCGGGAACGCAGGCCCCTTCCTCCACACGCGGGTCGAGCATCGCGGCCGCGGGCTTCGACTCCGCGCCGCGGATCGGCCCCAGCTCGTAGGCTTGAAACGGGTTGACGGAGCGGCCCTTTGGTAGACGCGACTCGATCGACTCCCTCACGTAGAGGGCTCGCTCGACGGAAACCGCATCGCCATCGATCTCGGCGACCGCGACCAACGACAGCACTTCGTCGATCCCATCGGGGATCTGCAGTCGCCCCTCCCTTCCCTGGACCAGCGACTTCTCCAACTCGGCACGCGCGAGCACCATGCCGGCCGCGTTGCGAAGCTCGACCTCGACGGCTGGCGCGACGATCACGGTGTACCCATCGTCGTCTTGATCCACCTGCCAGGCGCGAAGCCCGATGGTCGTTCCGGGTCGCGCGACCAACGGCGCACTCAAGCGAAGATCGGGAACCAGCGGCGGGGCACCCGCGATCCAAAGTGCCGCGAGGATGATCGCGACGACCAACGGTGACATTCGGATCGCCCGAGCAAAACGGTCGAATTGTCGGTCCGGCGCGGTCATGGGGATGGACAAGTTTGGGATGTTACCTTAGGAACGGTTGGGGTATAGAGCGCGAATGCAAGCCACCGCCGAACACGACGTCGAGCAACTCCGTGCTCGCCTGAACGACTACATGGCCAAGCATGGCCTGCGGTCGACGGAACAGCGGCGCCTCGTCACCGAGATGTTTTTCGCCACCACCGAGCACCTGTCCATCGAGGACTTGCTCGACCGAGCACGCGTCGAAGAGCCCAAGATCGGATATGCGACGGTGTACCGCACCCTGAAGCTCCTCAAGGAGTGCGGTCTGGCGTTCGAGCGCCACTTCGGCGACGGGGTGTCGCGTTACGAAGTCGCCTGGGCAGACGAGCACCACGACCATCTGATCTGTGTGGAGTGCGAGAAGATCATCGAGTTCGAAGACGCCGACATCGAAGAGTTGCAGCACCGCGTGGCCGCAAGGTTGGGCTTCAAGCTCGTGCGCCACAAGCTCGAGCTCTACGGTTTGTGCGCGGAGTGCCAGGCCAAAAAATAGGGCTGCTGACGGGTCCCGCACTGGCGTGGGCGGCGCCGGCTCGACAACACCCGCTAGCGCCAGCATAGTTGCGCAATGCGCAGTATCGTCACGGGCGCCTACGGTCACGTCGGCGCCAACCTCGTCCGCGCCCTCCTCGAGCGTGGTGATGAAGTCGGCGCCGCCGACAAGAGACAGACCGAGTCTCTCCAAGGCCTCGACGTCGAACACATACCGATCGACGTGCTCCACCCCGAATCGCTCGAGAGAGCGTTCGCCGGCGCGGACACCGTCTTCCACCTAGCCGCTCTGATCTCGATCACGGGCGACCCGACGGGGATCGTCCGTCGCGTCAACGTCGACGGCCCGCGTAATGCCGCCCGGGCGGCGATGGCATGCGGTGTGTCGCGGTTCGTCCACTGTAGCTCGGTGCACGCGTTCGACCTCCGAGGTTGCGGCCCGGAGCTCACCGAGACCGGCCCGAGAGCCACTGCTGATCGCTCTCCTGCCTACGACCGGTCCAAGAACGAGGGTGAGAACGCAGTCCACGCCGCGGTCGCAGAGGGCCTCGATGCCGTGATCGTGAACCCGACTGGGGTCGTCGGACCCCACGACTACCGCCCTTCGCAAATGGGTGAGCTGCTTCTCCAGTTTCGCGATCGCAAGATCCCCGTGAACCTCGGCGGCGGGTTCGACTTCGTCGACGTGCGCGACCTCGTCGCCGGACTGCTCGCCGCCGAACAGTCCGGCCGCACCGGCGAAAATTACCTCCTGTCTGGGCACCGCTACAGCCTCAAGGAGCTGGCCCAACTGGCTGCCCAGGTCAGTGGCGTGAAGGCCCCGCGAATCTCGGTGCCGCTGTCGTTGATCAGTGGTCTGGCCCCGCTCGTCCTCAGGCTCACACCCAGCCACCAGATCCCCCTCTTTACACCCGACTCGCTGCACGCGCTGCAGCATTCACCGAGCGTGTGCCACTACAAAGCCGCGAAAGAGCTGGGCTACGCCGCTCGCCCCTTCATCGAGACCATCCGCGACACGTACGCCTGGTTCGACGGCAGCCTCTCCCCTTCTGCTTCATCGAGACCATCCGGAATACGTCTGCGTGGTTCGAAGGGGAAGGCGACTGCCAGGCCCAAACTCACGCCTGACCGCCCCGTCTCGCAGACCGCCTAGACGGTCGCAAACGCTTCGTCGGGGATCTCGACAGGAAGCGTATCGATCGCGCTCAACCGCCGCGTGCGGGCCGGCAAGGTCGAGAGCACGTTGTTGGCGAAGTACTGCGCGGCGAATCTCTTGCCGGTGTAGAACGCATGATCCGGGTGAGTCTCCGACGTCTCCGGCAGCTTCTTCAGCGCGATCGTGGCCTGGTCGAGCAACAACCAACCAACCGCCAACTCACTCATGATGTTGAGGAACTCCTCGGCAGCGAGCGGGATGTGCTCGAGCTTACCACCCTTGAACCAACCGATGAACTGCATCACGGACGCGGCGACCGCCTCGTGCGCAGCCTGGAGATGACCGATACCCTCCTCCAGCGCCGGCGTGTCTTTGTTCTCTGTGATGAAGCTCTGGATGTCCATCAGGAACGCCTGCGTATTGGCACCGCCGGCTTGGCCGAGCTTGCGGCTCACCAGGTCCATCGACTGGATGAAGTTCGTGCCCTCGTAGATCTGGAAGATCTTTGCGTCGCGGCAGTACTGCTCGACCGGGTGATCCTTGAGGAAGCCGTGGCCGCCGTACACCTGAATCGCACGGCTCGATACTTCGAACGCCGCATCGGTGCCGTAAGCCTTCACGAGGGGGGTCAGAAGATCGACCTGGCCCCGGTGATACGCCTCGGACTCGTCGTCCTTACCCTGGATCGCCGCAAGGCGATCGCCGTGGCTGGAAAGCTTCATGACGAGGGCGCGAATACCCTCGACCCTTGCCTTCATCGCCAGCAGGTCACGGCGAATGTTCGGGTGCTCGATGATCGGAACGCGAGGCGCGTTGGCGTCCTTGAACTGTTTGATGCTCGCGCCCTGCTTGCGCTCACGCGCGTACTCGAGCGCGCTGAGGTACGCCGCAGAAGCGACTGACAAGCCCTGAATGCCCACGCCGATGCGGGCGGCGTTCATCATGTGGAACATCTGGCGGATGCCCTGATGCTCGATACCACCGACGACCTCACCGATGCTGCTGTCCTCGTCGCCGAACTGCACCACGCAGGTGGCCGACGCGTTGATGCCCATCTTGTGCTCGATCGAGGGAACGGTTACATCGTTGAGCTCGCCGAGCGAGCCGTCCTCGTTGATTCGCACCCGGGGGACCAGGAAGAGCGAGAGACCCTTGGTGCCGGGCTCGGCGCCTTCGATGCGGGCGAGGACCAGATGCACCACGTTGGTCCCTAGGTCGTTGTCGCCGGCGCTGATGAAGATCTTGGTGCCGCGGATGTTGTAGGTGCCGTCGTCATTGCGCGTCGCGGTGGTCGACGCTGCGCCGACATCGGAGCCGGCCTGCGGCTCGGTGAGACACATCGTGCCAGTCCATTCGCCGCTCATCATCTTGGGCACGTACTTCTTTTTTTGGTCCTCGGTCGCGCAATCCATGATCAGCTCCGCCGCCGTCAGCGTGAGGCCGGTGTACAGCGCGAACGCGGTGTTGGCGCCGCAGAGCATCTCCTCGACGAACGAGCCGATCATGGAGGGCGCGTCCTGGCCGCCCCAGCACGACGGCGCGGCGATCGTGCGCCAGCCAGCCTCCCAGATCTTGTCCCAAGCCTCCTTGAAGCCATCGGGCGTGATGACCCGGCCGTCCTCGAGTCGACAGCCCTGGGTGTCACCGGTGCCGTTGAGCGGGCCCGTGACCTCACAGACGAAGCGATAGACCTCGTCGAGCACCATATTGCACTCGTCCGAGCTCCACTCGGCGTAGGGCTCCTTCCCGAGGACCGCGGGCAGATCGAACTGCTCGAAGAACAGGAACCGAAAGTCTCGTAAATCCGCGCGGTAACGGTTGATTGCCTGCGCCAAGTCAGCCTCCCATGTTCGAGTCGGTCACCCTCGGGCTCGGGCATGATTACGCAAGAAAGCCCTGATGGATGCCGACTGTAAGAAAGTTGGGGGCAAGCGTATCTTCCGTCAAGTCGACGATCGGCCTACTGGGCCGTGCGGACCTTCACAAACTCGCCAATTCGCCGGATCGCCTCGCGCCCTTCCTTGAGCATCGGGGCGAATACGTGCCAGGCGTGAATCATGTCGGGCCAGACTTCGAGCTTGACCTCGACACCCGCGGAGCGTGCCGCTTCCGCACAGCGAAGGTTGTCATCTAGCAGGGTTTCCGCGGCTCCAACCTGAATCAACAGCGGTGGAAGGCCGGCCATGTCGGCGTGAATGGGTGACACTAAAGGGTTACGATGCTCGGACAGCGGCGCAAACCGTTTGGCCATCGAGCGGAGGCCGATTCGGGTCACGAAATCGTAGTGCCTGTTGTTTTGCATGGAGGTGCTGCGAGGGTCCAGGTCGAGCCAACCGGAGATCAGAACCCCACCTGCCGGCAGGGGCAGCCCCTCGTCGCGTAGCGAGACCAGGGTCGAGAGCGTCAAGCCGGCCCCCGCGGACTCGCCCCCCATGACGATGTGCTCGGGACGAATCCCCTGCTCCTCGATCAGCCACAGATAGACCCGATGCGAGTCCTCGAGCTGCGCCGGAAACGGATGCTCGGGCGCGAGCCGGTAATCGGCAGCCAATACCCTCATCCCGCTCGCAATGCACAGCCTTGCCAGGAAATCCCGATGCGAGTTGATCGACCCAGTCGAGTACCCGCCGCCGTGGAAGTAGAGAAAGACCCGATCCGGATCACTGCCAGGCTGTGAAAACCACTCCGCCGACACCCCAGCCGCCTCGATCGGCTGCATATCAACCGCCCGCATCGGCTTGGTCACCGGCCGCGGCGGATCGATAACCCGGCGCTGAAACTGAAGGGGAAGCACAGTCGAAAGACTGGCGGTCCGCCGAAGAACCTCGGCAACCGTCTCGAGCTCGAGGGTCCAGCTCGGGCGGCGAGGGCCGAGGACCGCCCGGCGCGCACGGATCACGGGCTTGAGGCCGTCCATCAGGGTGCGAATCAAATTCACGGGCACAAAGCCTAGCACGCCGGCGCCGAAGGCCCGTGGGCGATGCGAAGCATCGGTTGTACGGGCTGGCGCTGGGGGCGCCTAGCTCGTAAGCCTCCGGCCATGCTCCTCGAGCGTTACCTCGAGTCTCTCGGCTCCGAAGCCATCGCGAAGGCCCTCAAGCTCGATGGCCCCCGCCCCGCGCTCGTCCGTGCCACCCAAGATCCGAAGTTCGGCGACTTTCAGATCAACGGGGCAATGCCGCTTGGTAAAGAGCTCAAGAAGCCGCCTCGGGAGCTCGCGCAACCGATTGCCGAGGCCTTGGCCGGGGTCGATGCGATCGAGAAGGCCGAGGTCGCTGGGCCTGGCTTCGTCAATATTCATCTCGCGCCCTCCTGGATCGCATCGAAGCTCACCGAGGCGCTGCGCGATGCGGCGCGTGACGGAGTGCCGGCCGTGGAAGAGGTTTCCAAGGTCATCGTCGATTTCTCGAGCCCCAACATCGCCAAGCAAATGCATGTCGGGCATCTCCGTTCGACGATCATCGGCGATGCGATCGCGCGGATCTTGTCGTTCATGGGTCACGACGTAGTGCGCGATAACCACCTCGGCGACTGGGGCACTCAGTTCGGTTTGCTGATCGTTGGGATGCGCGAGTGGGGAGACGAGGACGCCCTGCAATCGAAGCCTATCGTGGAGCTCGAACGCGTGTACAAGCTCGCCTCCGAGCGGGCCGGCAACGACGAGGCGTTCGCTGAAAGAGCACGGGCCGAGCTCGCGAAGCTCCAAGGCGGCGACGAACACAACCGCAAGCTTTGGGAGCACTTCGTGGAAGTCAGCCGGGGGACCCTCGAAGCGGTGTACTCCGAACTCGACGTCTCGTTCGATGTGTGGCTCGGCGAAAGCGCGTATCACGACGCCCTCCCTGGCGTGGTCGACGATCTCCTCGAACGTGGCATCGCCCGGGAGGACGACGGGGCCGTGTGCATCTTCTGGAACGAGGTCGACGGCGCCCCCAAGTCACTCCGCAAACAAGAGACCCCGTTCATCGTGAGAAAGAAGGACGGCGCGTTCCTTTACTCGACGACCGACATCGCAACTGTTCAGCACCGCAAGGATCATTTCCACGCCGATCGCGCGCTCTACGTCGTCGACAACCGCCAGGGGCTTCACTTCCAACAGTTGTTTGCCGTGATGAAGCTCCTCGGCGCGGATATGGATCTCGAGCACATCGGCTTCGGCACCGTGCTCGGCAACGACGGAAAGCCATTGCGGACACGGGACGCGAGCGGACATATGATCACCCTGGCCTCGCTGCTCGAAGAATCGAAGGAGCGCGCGCGTCAACGAATCGATGAGGGGATCGCCGAAGGCCGCCTTCGGGTGCGGCCCGAAGAAATAGACGAGGTGTCACGGGTCGTCGGCATCGGCGCGGTGAAGTACGCCGACCTCCGTCAGAATCGGCTCAGCGACTACCAGTTCGACTGGGACAAGATGATCTCGTTCCAAGGTAATGCCGGGCCGTACCTGCAATACGCCTACGCGCGCTGCGCCTCGATTTTCGCAAAGGGTGAAGTCGACATGGAGGCGACAGCGGCCGGCGCGACGATCACGCTCGACGCGCCCGCCGAACAGACCCTGGGCAAGCACCTGCTGCGGTTTTCCGATGTCGTCTACCAGGCGGGCGCGACCAGTCAGCCGCACCTCATTTGCGAGCACATCTACGAGCTGGCCCGCGCATTCAACGGCTTCTATGCCGAGTGCCCTGTGCTCGACGCCGAGGCCGCGACACGCGAGAGCCGGCTCGGGCTCACAGCGCTGACCGCCAGGCAGATCCGCCGCGGCCTCGGGCTGGTGGGCATCGGCGTAGTCGATCGAATGTAGCGAAAATCCCTGTATTTCCCGCCGTGGGAGCGCGCATGTGCTATGCGAAGGCCGCCGATGCAGGGACAGGTCGTTCGAACATCTCACGAGAGCCAGTGTCTGAGGGGCAACCCGCTCGGCGACCCGCACGAACGCGAGCTCTACGTCTATCTGCCTCCGCAATACGACGGAACGCAGCGCTTCCCGGTCGTGATGATGCTGGCTGGCTTCGGCTCGACGAATCACTCGATCGCAGGTTGGAGCCCGTGGAAGCCGAACACGATCGAGCTCTTCGACCGGCTCATTGCCGAAGGGCAATGCAAGCCCGCGATCCTCGTGTTGCCCGACTGCTTCAATCGGTGGGGCGGGTCGCAGTTCATCGATTCAGAGGGGACCGGGCGCTACCAAACCTATCTCGCCGACGAGGTCTTTGCGTTCGTCGACGCCGAGTTCAAGACGATCCCCATGCGCGAGGCGCGCGGGGTAATCGGCCGCTCGTCCGGTGGCTTTGGGGCGCTGCGTCTCGGGATGGACCGGCCCGACGTCGTGTCGGTCATTGGGAGCCACGCAGGCGACGCGGCGTTCGAAGTCAGCATGCGACCCATGCTCACGAGCGCGGCGATCGCGATCGACCTCGCGGGCGGGCTCCGCACGTTTGCCGAAGAGATCCCCGTGGCAGGTCCCCAAAACGCGACTCAGTTCGACGCGATCTTCGTGCTGGCCGCCGCTGCGGCGTATTCACCCGACTCCGGCGAGTTCCCCTATGCGCAGATCCCGGTGGACCCCGCCACCGGCAAGCTCCGCGATGACGTCTGGGCGAGGTGGCTCGAGGCCGACCCAATCCGGCGGATCGACGCCTCCGCGGCAGCTTTGCAAACGATGTCGCTTATTTACATCGATGCAGGCAGCAGGGATGAGCACGGGCTACACTTCGCAGCGCGGATGCTCGACGATGCGCTCAGCAAGCGTGGGTTGCCCGTTCACTACGAGGAGTACGAAGGCGGACACCGAGGCACCTCGTGGCGTTACGAAGTCTCGCTCCCGCAAATCGTTGAAGCACTTCAAGGACACGAATGACGACCAAAAAGAAGAGCACGCTAGAAGAAGCCGCGGCTACTCCGGACATGGAGCCCCAGCCGGGTAAGAAGGCAGGCGGTGGTGGCGCCGTCGCAGCGGCTCACAAGATCCTCGCGGACGAAAGCCCGCAATCGAAGATCGCAGAGCATGGCGAAACCATGATGGAAGGTCCGCGGACGGCTGCGACCCAATCGGCGCGCGTGCTCAGTGAGATCATCACGGCCAGGCCAGAGCTCGTGGTGCCCTTGGTGGCCAAGTTCGCGAGGGGTGTGTCGTCCTCGAACAAGCGTGTCGTGCAAACGTCAGCCGAAGCGCTTCCCGCTATCGCTCGGATCGCGCCTGCCCGCGTCGCCCGACAACTCGACGTGCTCAAGAGCTCATTCGAGGACGCGAACGAGGTGGGCAAGGATGGCCTCGTCAGGACGTTCGCCGCGCTGTGCACCGCGTCGGTCGCCTACCAGAAGCGCCTCGAGCCGGTGCTCACCCTCGCCCTCGATGGTGCAGATGGAAAGACGCTCTTCGCTTGGAGCCAGATCGTGCTCCCCGCGCTCAAAGGCGAGCCCCATGCGCGAGCCCGTGCCGTCGTCGAAGGCCGTCTCGACTTGATCCCTCGGTCGTACGCGCAGCAGATCGCCGACTTCCTCGGAATCAAGCTGCGGCTGCGCTACCGCTGATTGATGATCATGAAGTCGTAGTCTTTGTTCCGGTGGTCGAAGTCCCGCTCGCTCAAGCCCGGATTGAGCTCGAGATTGGGGTATTCGTAGGACTCATAGAGTTGCCCGCGGTAGTCCCAGGACTTCGCCTTGACCATCATGAAGGTCCGCTTTCCGATGAAGTACTCGCCACGACTGGCGTAGTAGTGCGGGACGAACACCCGCTGTCCTGCTCCGATGTCCGTCGGCGAATCGATTCCGTCGTTGTGGTGAAGGAGCACGTACATATCCTGCCCGACGCGCTTGGCGAGCTCCCATAGGTCCTCCGCGCGCCGCGCAGTGACATAGTGCCCGCCCGGCCTGGACTCGATATCGATGCGCCAAGTCGGCTCGCCGTGGACCACGCCACCGTCGGACACGCTGAGCGTTGCGTCACCCCGCTCGATCGCTTTGCGGAGATTGCGAGCGCCCACTTCGAGCATGCGTTCGAGACCGAATGAAGTGATCGGATGGTGGTTGTCCTCCATCGCCACGCGCCCCAACGGATTGAGGCTCACCGCGACATCGGGAAGCGAACCCTTATGCGCCCGCAGCCTGTTCCTGTTCGAGCCGCGAACGTAGATGCCCTCTCGTCCCGCGTGCGGCTTGATGTACTTCACGTA
>JAFDFW010000377.1 GCA_019309605.1 Deltaproteobacteria bacterium
GCAGTGCCGGATTCCAGGGCTGCATGGGCCAGCAGATCAAGGGCGTCCGGTTCCCGACATTCGGAGCGCCCCGCATGGGCGCGCGCTACAACTTCACCGTCAACTGATCGAAGACCACCTATACAACCGGACAACGGCGCGCGACGCACGTGCTCGCGATCGTCCCGGGGCACGGGGGGACGCGACGCGGGGCTTCTGCGGACGGGGCGCCTTGCAAAGGTGGCCGGAGAGACTGGGGGCCTGAGGCCACGCAAGGCGCCCCTCGGAGCTCGCGCCAATCGCCGGTAGTTGCTGTCTTGGCGATTGTCACTCACACGCCGCCGAACCCCCACATCGCGCTCCCCCGTGCCCCTCCATACGACAATGAGGAATCCACCATGTCCCGACGTGCCCTCCGTACGTCGACGTCTACACAGGAGAACGGCTCGCGATGCGCGGCACAGCGATTGGGTCGGCGCCTAGTCGTGTGTCGACGTGTGGAGCCGTGGCGACGGGGCTCCCAATTGCGAGCACGTGCGTCGGGAGCCGTTTTCCGGTGATGCAGTTGAGCTAAGTGTGAGTCTTGCTCTTTAGGGCTGCTGATACCTTTGGGATCTTTGCGAAGCTGTCCTTGTCGGCTGCTTTCTCGAGCGCGTCCTCGGGACGTACCTTGCCCTCGGCGACGAGCTTCGCGAGCACCGCGTCGATGCTTTGCATTCCGTAGCTTCCGCCGCCTTGAATGAGGCTCGCGAGCATGGATATCTTCGCCTCGCGGATCGCTGCGGCAACACCGGTGGTGCCGATCAGGATTTCCTGGGCGGCGATGCGGCCGGTTCCGTCCGCTGTCCGTAGGAGCTGCTGGGCGACGATGCCTGCGAGGGAGTCGGAGAGCATGCCGCGGATCTGTGATTGCTGGCTTGCGGGAAACGCGTTGACGAACCGGTTGATTGTCGCGGGCGCCGAGTTGGTGTGGACCGTGGCGAAGATCAAGATGCCGAAGCTGGCGAGCTGAAGCGCCATCTGCATCGTCTCGCGCCCACGAAGCTCGCCCACGAGAATCACGTCGGCGTTCTCGCGGCCTGCGCTGCGAATCGCGTCGGCGAAGCTCGGCGTGTCGTCGCCCACCTCGCGATGCGTGATCTGGCATTTCTTGGGCCTGTGAACGAACTCGACCGGATCCTCGATGGTGAGAATGTGCCCTTCGCGGGTTCGGTTGACGTGGTCGAGCATTGCCGCAAGCGTCGTGCTCTTTCCGCTACCCGTTGGCCCCGTCACTAGCACCAAACCTGAGCGCTTCTCTGCGAGGTCGATGGCCGCCTTGGGGAGCCCGAGTTGATCGGCAGTCAGGATCTCGCTTGGGATCGTTCGGAAGACCGCGCCCGGCCCCGTCGTCTTGTAGAGGTAGTTGGCTCGGAATCGTGCCTTGTCCTCATAGCCGTAGGCGAAGTCGAGGTCGCGATACGCGTGAAAGTAGACGCGCCTGTCCTCGTTGATGATCTCGTCCATGAGGCGCACGATCGTAGGGTGGTCCATCGGCTTATCGTCGATGGCAAGGAGCTCACCTTTGGCTCGTATCATCGCGGGATAGCCGATTGACAGATGAAGGTCGGACCCTCCCCGTTCGAGCAAGACATCGAAATAGCGATCTATAGCTGGCATCGCTTATCCGCCCTTCTTCGAGAATAGATTTCGCATGGGCCCCTTCTTTCCAGGCTCGAGGCCTCGAGGCGTGGACGGTTGGGCCTGCGGCGAGGGGCCGAGGACCCGAGGATCGTCGGCAAAGGTCTTGGCGGTCTCCATCGAGATCGTCCCGGACGACAGAAGCGCGTTCAAGGAATCTTCGATGCGAATCATGCCGAACGCGCGGCCGCGCTGAAGCAGGCTTGGAAGTTGGTAGAGCTTGTCGTCGCGGATGAGTGTCCACAACGCCATTCCGCCGGTGAGGAGCTCGACTGCAACGACTCTGCCCTCCCCATCTTTTCGTGGAACCAATCGCTGGCTCACGACGAACTTGAGCACGCCCGCCAAAGTCGCTCGTACCTGAGATTGATCATCGGGCGGGAACATGTCGATCAGGCGGTCGATCGTGCTTGCGCCCGACGGTGTGCTCATCGTGGCGAACACGAGGTGGCCCGTCTCGGCCGCTTCGAGTGCTTTCTCGACGGTCTCGCGATCGCGGAGCTCGCCGATCGCGATCACGTCAGGGTCCTCCCGAAGAGAGCCCTTCAATGCCGAGTGAAAGCTCTTCGTGTGAGCTCCTATCTCTCGCTGACTCACGATGGCCTTCTTGATCGGATGGATGACCTCCACCGGATCCTCGACCGTGATGATGTGCACGCTCCGCTCACTGTTGAAAAGGTCGACCAACGCGGCCATCGTCGTGGTCTTGCCGGCACCGTTGGGCCCCGACACGACCACCAGCCCCTGATGATAATTGAGCATCTGGCGCAGCTCGGGCGGGAGTCCAAGCGACTCCAGCTCAGGCGGCTCCGCCATGATGAGACGGAAGCAAGCTTTGATCCCCGTTCGCTGCTTGTTGACATTGACGCGAAAACGGCCGGCGCCCTCCAGCTGGCATGCGAAGTCCGCGTAACCGCGCTCCTCCAACTGCCTTGCATTTCGCTCGTTGAGGAGCGGCATGATCAGCTCACGCGCCCGTTCGTCCGAAATGCTTTCACCCTGCAACATCATGCGTCCGTTGCAGCGAAAGCGCGCTGGCTCGCCGGACATGATGTGAACGTCGCTCGCGGATTGAGCGAGCGCTTCCGCGAGAAGCGCACTCAACGCCCGCGGTGCTCTCACCGGGACGTCCGCCCGAACGAAGTCAGCAAGCGGTGAAGCTTCGGGCGGGGGCCGGTACGAAATCTGAGGTTTGGGTCGATGAATGACTGGCGGTTGAACGACCGCGGGAGCCTTCACGACCCTCGGAGGCGGCTCGTGCGACGGCTCCCTTTTCGGATCCGCCGGCGCCTCCGCAGCGGCCCAGCTCTTCACGGGAGCAACGACGCCGATCGGTGCCTTGGGCGGCTCAGTGTCCTGCCCCTCGCGTCGAACGCGCAGCATGAGCATCTCGCCGGAGCGAGCGACGGTAGCGACGTAGTTGATGCCGTTGATTCTCGCGGGGGTTGGCGCCGACGCGCCGTCCTCGCTCGGCACGAGCTTCTGCAAGGGTGTGTCATTCACCAACTTGAGAATGTGCCTCGCGCTCAGTGGCTCGCTGGTCATCGGCTTGAGCTTCCCCTTCCTCTTGGCGGCAGCCGTCGCGCCGCTCTGGAAGACGATCTCGGTCACGTCACCTCGGTCGAGGTACTGAAGGAACTTTTCTAACCCAGCCACGGTTCCAATCTTATCGTGAAAATATGCTGTGAATCAAATTACAATCAGTCGGGGGAAGCTTCTAAACCCACGTTCCGGTGAGGCTGGAAATTGGCCGGAACTGTCCGTTTGACAGGCCTCGGGCCTGGTTGCTAGCGTTTTTGTGTTGTAGATAGGATTTCAGCCCTTGTCCGTAGGCAACGGAAAAGTGTAATATAAGTATCATCATGTCCGAGGAAAAAGAGTCTTCACTTCTCGTCAATCTTCGCGAGCTCATGGGCATCGA
>JAFDFW010000378.1 GCA_019309605.1 Deltaproteobacteria bacterium
GTGCGCATGAAGCCAACGCCGCCGATGAGATAAGCGTCCCATTGGAAGATCTTCTTCCGGACCTTGAACTTCCCGTAGAAGGGGACGTAGGTGAAGTTGACCCACATCCCCATCTGCCAGTCGTTGATCGGAACGCCGAGTCGAAACTGATTCTGGATCCGCGGGATGATGTTCGTGCTGCGTTCGAGCGGGTTTGTCCCCCAGTCGTACCAGATGAAGTTGAACCCGAGCGCCAGGACATTGGTGAACCAGTAGTTCATCGCCAAGCCAAGCCCGTAGTGCTTGAGGTACGGGTCGTTCAGCGTGAACGCGACCGATGGCGCAAGCTCGAGGCGCTTCAGGCGAAGCGCGTAAATCTGTTGGACGGCATAGATCTCCTCGGCGATCTCCTCGCGCTGAGGCGCGGGTTCGGCCGGGCCGTCTTCGGCGTCGTCACTGGCAGCGAGCTCTTCGAAGAGATCGCCTTGGCTCTCCGACTCCTTGGCCGGCTTGGAATCTTCCTCATCGACCTCGTCGAGGGAGAACTCCATCTGGGCCTGGCCCGCCGTCGGAAACGCCGTCAGAAGCGCCGCCATCAGTAGCGCAATCCCCCCAAAATCTCGCATCGGCCTTTGGCCTTCCCCCCTGAGTGCCCCAGTCCCCCACCGAGGCAACTCGCTGAAATCACGTAACAAGTGTCCGTTTCCACTCGGACGACAAGACTATACCATGATGGATATCGCACTACCAAATCCGGTAGCGATTTTGAGAGAAATTCTGGTCGTAGCGCAGGGTTAGCTGGCGCCGGCGGCATCTTCCGAGGGCTCGAGCGTTTCCGGAGACTCGAAAAGGGCCTCTAGGAACGCCTCGGCGCTGAACGCCTTCAGATCTTCGACCCTCTCGCCAACCCCGATGAACTCGATCGGGACCTGGTGCTGGTCGACGATTCCGAGGATCACGCCTCCCTTGGCTGTGCCATCGAGCTTGGTGAGCACGATGCCGCTGAGCGGAAGCGCGTCCTTGAAGAGCTGTGCCTGTTGAATCGCGTTCTGTCCGGTGGTGGCGTCGAGCACGAGCAAGACGTGGTCGGCTGGGCGGCCGAGCGCCTTCTCGACGGTGCGCCCGAGCTTCTTCAGCTCGTCCATGAGAGGGACCTTCGTGTGAAGGCGTCCCGCGGTGTCCGCGATCACGATGTCAACGCCGTCGCCCTTGGCTTTCTCGATGGCGTCGAAGATCACCGAGCCAGGATCTGCGCGGTCCTTGCCTTTCACGACCTCGCACCCGACGCGCCGGCCCCACACCTCGAGCTGTGTGACCGCTGCAGCGCGGAAGGTATCGCCTGCGCCCAGCAACAAGGTTTTGCCCTGGCGATCGAAGCGGCTTGCGAGCTTGCCGATCGTGGTGGTCTTGCCCACGCCGTTCACGCCGACGACCAAAATGACGGTCGGCGTCTGGTCGATTGCGAGCCCCTGACCGCTCGAGGCGAGGATGCTTCTCGCCTCTTCGCGAATCGCTTCCCAAGCATCGTCAGCGGACGATAGCTGGCCATCGTTCATCTGCGTGCGCAGGGCTTCGAGGATGCGCTGGGTGGCGTGGACACCGACGTCCGCCGTAATCAGCACTTCCTCCACCTCGTCGAGGACCGAGGTGTCCAGCTCCCGGTCACGTCGAAACACGCCAGCGAGGCGTGAGATTAGATTGCCCCGGGTCGACTTGAGCCCGCTCCGGAACGCTCCGAGATCGGCAGGTGGGGCCGGTGGAGGGGTGACCCTGGCTTCCGGCTCACCGATGGCACGGGCCTTGGGCGGTGGCGGCACCAAGTCTTCCAGTTGGAGCGGCTGCGTCGGTTCGGGCTCGGCCTCGACGGTGATCTTCGGACGATCTTCCGCGAGGGCTTCGGGCGGTCGTGGCGGCGGCTCCAGCGGGAGCTCTTGCTTCTTCCGGCCACGGAGCAGCCCGATGATGATGCCGATCACGATCAGCGCGGCAACAGCCGCGATCGCCGCGAGCGTGGTTGGGCTATTTAAATCCAGTGACTCCATTCGACCTCTATTATCCCCCGACGGCCGTTGGGACCGCCGCAATATAGAGAGGCGAGCACCAGGCAGTCAACGTGGCCGTCGTCCACCGAATCGGTTGCCGTCGCAGGTCGCCAGCTGTGATAATGAAATCGCGGGGAAGGGCAGCATCTGTTGAAGGGGCAAATTGGCCGATGGCATGCATGGCGAGCACTAGTCGCCATAGCGCTTCTTTTCGCCAGCACGGCGCAGGCGGACGCGCGGCACGACTACCTGCTGGGTTTGCTCAGCAATTCGAATGCGTTTCGGGTTCGGGCGCAAGCCGCACTGTCGCTGGGCCAGTTGGAGTCGACCGGCAGGGCGGTCCAGGCGCTCGAGCGGGCGGTCGGGGACAGGCATCCCGCCGTCCGCGTGTCGGCGCTTGCGTCGCTGCGGCGGTTGGGCGCGAAGGGCTCCCTCCCGATCGTCGAAAAGGCTACGCGAGACAAGAATAAGGCGGTTCGTCGAGCCGCGATCGAGGCGGCGGCCCAGTTGAGTGCCATCGGGGAGCGCGAGCGAGGGCCGGGCGAGCCTCAGTACTTGGTGGCGGTCGGCATGCCGGGCGCGAAGGCAGAACGGGTTTCCCGGCAGATGTTATTCGATGCGCGGATCTATGTATCGGAGCAGCTACTCGCGCTCAACGGGGTCGAGCTCGCCCCAGACGATTTGACGCCCGCCGACGCCCAGCGGGAGATCGCCCAGCGCAAGCTCCACGGATACTACATCGAGAGCTCGATTGTGAGCCTCGAGCCGAAGGGGTCCGGGGTGAGGGCGGTCGTTTCGATCATGGTGCTGTCTTACCCCGGGCGCGACATGCGCGGGATGCTGCGAGGCGCCGCGACGGCGTCCGGCCGCTACAGCGCCGAGGCCGCAGAGCAAGCGGTTCAAGGCGCCTTCGTGGGTGCACTCCGCCGTCTTCCCACGGTGCTTGCGGCAGCCAAAGGGCAGGGAAGCCTTTGACGGGCGAAGAACGATGGGCGTAGGAAGTGAGAGACGCAATGGGCGATAAGACACAACGCAGGATGCGAAACTACCTGATCGATCGGCGCTTCCAGTTGAAGTACACCGGCATGGTGCTGCTGGTCACGGTGTCGGTGGCGAGCGGGCTTGGCTACGTGGCGTACCGTTTCTCGCAAGGCCAAACAGAGGCGCTGACGGCGCAAATCATGGCGCAGCCCGATCTCGGTGCAGACACGGCGAGCGACCTCGAGCAGTTTGCCCAAGAAGAGGATCGGAAGATTCGCAACGCCATTCTTGCAGGCGTGCTCTTGTTGACGCTTGCGATGGCCCTCACCGGTATCATTGTCACCCACCGTGTCGTCGGCCCCGTGTACCGAATGAGGCGGCTCTTCCAGCATGTCAGCGACGGTAAGATCGAGATTACGACGGGCATCCGAAAAGGCGACGAGCTCCAAGAGCTATATCACTCGTTCGCAGAGATGGTGGAGTCGCTCCGCGATCAACGAGCCGAGGAGATCGAGCAACTCGAGGAGACGCTGATCAAAATGGAATCGGCAGGCGTGCAGTCGGCGTACATCACGGCCGTTCTCGAACGGATTCGGAAGACGGTCGATTAAGAACCGGGGCACGGCGAGAACATGTTCGCCGACGCTGGCACCGGCACTGACGCTGCCACTGACGCTGACGCTGGCACTGACGCTGGCACTGACGCTGGCACTGGCACTGGCACTGGCACTGACGCTGGCACTGGCACTGGCACTGGCACTGACGCTGGCACTGGCACTGGCACTGGCACTGGCACTGGCACTGGCACTGGCACTGGCGTCAGCATCACT
>JAFDFW010000379.1 GCA_019309605.1 Deltaproteobacteria bacterium
CGACAAACGCTGGGCGGCGTACGAGGACATCCAATCGGACATCTTCGATCACATCTTGGCGGTGATCCCGGAGTTTGACCTACGGGTGTATCAACATCCAAGCGGGAAGGACGTCCAGGAAGTTGCTTGGTCTCGATGATCATTCAATATCGAACACCGCGGGGTTGGGCTTCCAGAAGACCAAGGTGAAGAGCAGTTGCCCTTTGGGATCCCGGTTGGTCCGTACGGCGTTGTAGAGCCCACTGAGTCTCGTGGTGATCGCGAGGCGAGGTCGTTTCGGAAGTCTGTGGTGCCTGCCCAACCCGATTCCAACGGGCAGCGTCCAACGGTCCCCCGAGCTGGCCTCCCAGTCAGCCGTGATCCGTGGCTCGTAGACGAGATAGAACATCTTGGGAAGGTTGAAGAAGAGGAGGTAATCGAGGACCAGGGTATTGACGTCGGCCTGGCTTCTGTCCCTCCCGACCGACCATTCGTTTCGCACCACCAAGACCGTGACCCACTTCCTCGCGGAAATGCCGAGGACGAGCTCCGGTCCCAACCTCCATCGACCGGTCCCGAGAAAATCATCGCTGGCTGACGGGAACCCCACGAATGGGCCCAATGAGACGTCATAAAATTGATTCTTTCGGCCTTTCAACAGCTTGTGCCCGAGCACTTCGAAGGTGATGTCTCCGAAGCCGGTCCTGCGGTCGGTTCCCACAGGCACCGTCACCAACGCCGGAATGACGGTACGCGTGACGAGGCTCCAGCCTCCGCGGAAAAGCACCGGAAGGATGGGCGCCAGCACGAACGCGTTGGCAACTCGATCGTTTGGGGGAACGCCAAAGAGGGTTGCGTTGGCCACGGGCACGCGCGTGATGCCGGAGACGGGGTTCTCCACCATTCTCGCAAACACCACATCGGGGATGAAATCGCCTTCCTCGGCGTGCGCCGTTAGCGCCACGCTCAAGGCCAATGTGAGCCCCACGGGCGCCAATATGGGACTCCAAATCTTCATCGGCTGCTCACCGCTTTTGGCGTTCGTAAATCAGCTTGCGCCTGACGACGAGAGGGATCACGGCCGCGACGAAGGCAAGGAGGCTGATCGACGGAAGCCATCCAGGCCATGCTTCCGGTTTCAACCAGCCCTTGAAACCCAGCGCCACCAGGTGCACGGCCACGAGGACCAGCGACAGATACCCCATCCTCTGGGCTCGCTTCCATCGTTTCCCACCGAGCGCCTTCGGCATCATCGGCAACGTCGTGATCGCCGGGGAGGACAGAAAGAAAAGCGCAACCACCCCAGCGGTCATGCCGAGCCCGCCCTGCAGGTTGAGGCGGCCCACATCGTCGAAGTACTTCGCGAAATAGGCGGGGGTCCAAATGGTGAGCGACAAAACGGCGTGAATCGCCGCGAGAGAGAACCCCATCAACCCGCAGAACTTGATGACGACGAGCCTCAAGCGCTTGTCGTCGTCATACCAGCGGATGGTTTTCCCAACGAGATACGACGCAGCCACGAAGATCACGGCGGCCAAGGATGTGGCCTTGTTGAGGATGAAGACGGGGAAGTGACGCCATTCAACGTCCCCGACGAGGTGATAGCGAACGATCGCGTAGAGGACGGAGCCTCCGAACACCACGGCGAACCACTTTGCCGTGGTAGGTTGCAACAGTCGGTTCGCCGGCAGGTTTGATTCCTCGTCGTTCATGAAGCCCTTTTAGTCGGTATGGGTCGATAATAAAACGGCTGGTTTCTGGCTCGAATAATGCTCTGATTGACCTTCGACATCGAGTAGCACAGTAGGTGTCAGGACGTTCTTACCGGACGGGAGAGAAAGACATGCGCCGCACGCTCGTAGTCCTCATTCTATTCATCGTCGCAGCTTCGGGCTGCTCGAAGAAAGAGCTGGCATCCACGGAGGCTGACACGCAGCCCGATACCGAGGAGCAGACATCCGCGAAGCCCGACGGAGCTGCCGACAGCGCCGTCGCAGAGACCGGGCACTACCACCCCAAAGGCAAGTTGCCCTCGAAGCACACGATGGCGGTGCTCGAAAAGGCACGCGCCTCCCTGCCCTTCGCTGACAAGCAGGACTTCGAGGAGCAGAAGAAGGGCTTCATCGCAGCGCCGTCCTACATGAAGATCATGGCGGACGCCGGCCACGTGGCCTGGGACATGGACCGCTTCCAGTGGGTGTTGGAGGACGAGGACTTCGACAGCATCCACCCCTCACTCGAGCGCCAGGCGAAGCTCAACATGAACTACGGGCTTTACGAGGTGATCCCGGGCTTCTACCAGGTGCGCGGCTTCGACCTGGCCAACATCACCTTCGTGAAGGGCAAGACCGGCTGGATCGTCTTCGACCCCGCAACCGCCCTGGAAACGGCGCGGGCGGCCAAGGAGCTCGTCGACGAGCATCTGGGTGAGCTGCCCGTGGTAGCGGTGGTCTACTCGCACTCCCACGGCGACCACTTCGGCGGTGTGCGCGGCATCGTGGACGAGGCGGACGTGCGGGCGGGCAAGGTGCAGATCATCGCCCCTCGCGATTTCATGCAGTACTCGGTCTCCGAGAACATTTACGCCGGCAACGCTATGAATCGCCGGATGTTCTACCAGTACGGTGTTCTCCTGCCTGCCAGTCCCTACGGACATGCCGGCCAGGGACTGGCCCAGGGCGTCGCCGCCGGCAATCTCGGCCTGATGGCACCGACCATCGTCATCGAGAAGCCCATCGAGGTCCACACCGTGGACGGCGTGGAGATGGAGTTCCAGAACGCGCCCTTCACCGAAGCGCCGTCCGAGATGCACACCTGGTTCCCCAAAAAGAAGGTGTTCTGGAGCGGGGAGAACGTCACAGGAACCTTCCACAACATCTACACCCTGCGCGGCGCGATGGTGCGCGACGCGCTCGCCTGGTCGAAGTACATCAACGCGGCGCTCTACCGCTATGGCAAGCAGGCCGAGGTGATGATCGCCTCCCACCACTGGCCGCGCTGGGGCAACGACCGGGTGCAGGAGGTGATGCGTGGACAGCGCGACCTCTACGGCAACATCAACAACCAGGTGCTCCACCTGGCGAATCAGGGCGTCACGATCAACCAGATCCACAACGTCTACGAGACACCGAACTCGATCGCCGAGCAGTGGTACAACCGCGGCTATCACGGCTCTCCTGAACACAACAGCCGTGCGGTGATCAACCGCTACCTCGGCTATTGGGACGCGAACCCCGCCACCCTGATCCCGCTCTCCCCCGCTGACTCTGCGCCCCTCTACGTGGAGATGATGGGCGGCGCGAAGAAGATCATGACCAAGGGCAAGGAGCTGCAGGACCAGGGCAAGTACCGTCACGCCCAGGAGATCCTGAACAAGCTGGTGCAGGCGCAGCCCGGGAACCAGCCGGCCAAGGACCTGCTGGCGGATGTCTTCGAGCAGATCGGCTACCAGCAGGAGAACCCGGGGCTGCGCAACAGCTTCCTCAACGGTGCCTACGAGCTGCGGTCGGGCATCCCCGAGGGCGCCTCGCCGAAGTCCTCGGGCCCGGACATCATTCGCGCAATGTCGACCGAGCTCTACCTAGACTTC
>JAFDFW010000380.1 GCA_019309605.1 Deltaproteobacteria bacterium
TGGAGGTCGATTGCATCGGAACTCCGGAAGAGCTCGACGGCCTCCTCGGTGACCCCGAGCTCCTGGGCGGTGTGGACGGCATCCATCGGAACGATTCCCTAACACGCAGGGCTGTAGATCGCCGTGATCCTGCTCGGTTAGCTTAAAATCGTGCTCAATTCCGATTTGTTAATCGCTTGTAAAGCCGTGTTTTTGCACGCTTTCGTTTGACGGCGCGGGGGCTCTAACCCACAGTAACCGTTCCCGGCTAGTTAAGCTGTAAACAGTCGAGGGAGAGAAAGGACAAGAGATGTTGTCGTCGACCCCAGTAGCGGCGAGCGGCAAATCCTCGGATTTGCTGAGCTCACGTTCGATCAAACACGTGGTGGTTCGACAGTGGTGCCGCGGGTGACCTTCTTGGCGCGGACCAAGGAGAAGGCCGACGGCGGGCTCGCCGCTGCGGTGAAGATGGTGCGTTCGAGCACCGTGGCCAGCCGGGTCGATACCGGAAGCTACGATGCGGACTTCGATCGGGTGGTCGCGGAAGCGGACCTGATCTTCGAGGCGGTGACGGAACAGCTCGATCTCAAACAGGAGTTCTTCGACCGCATCGACAAGGTGCGCCGGCCGGACTCGATCGTCGCCACCGTCACTTCGGGTTTGTCGATCAATCAGCTGGCCGAAGGCCGGAGCGAGTCCTTCCGCAAGAACTTCCTCGGCCTCCACTTCTTCAACCCGCCGAACGTCATCGTTGGGACGGAGCTGGTCGCCGGTAAGGACACCGACCCCAAGCTGGTCGACTTCCTCGACGTGTACTGCACGAAGCTCCTCGGGCGCGCGATGGTGCGAACGGCGGACACAGCGGGCTTCGCCGGGAACCGAGTCGGATTCAAGCTTCTCAACGAGTGCGCGATTCTTGCGGAGGAGCACGGACCTCTGCTGATCGACGAACTCGTCGGTCCGTACACCGGCCGCGCGCTTACACCGCTTGCGACAATCGACCTCGTTGGCTGGGACATCCACCGCGCAATCGTCGACAACATTTACGAGCTGGCTCCGGATGAAGCGCACGAGACGCTGAAGCTCCCGGGGTACATGGCCGACCTGATGGCGAAGGGTGTGCTCGGTCGCAAGACCGGGGGCGGTTTCTTCGGCAAAGATGACGCGGGTGGGAGGATCGTCCTCGACCCGAAGACCCAGAACTACGTGTCGAAGTCCTCGCTTTCGCGGCCGGACCTCGGGTTCATCGACGAGATCTCGAATCTGCACCGTGTCGGCCGCTATGTGGACGGCATGCGCGCCTTCGCGGAAGCCACTGGGCCGTACGCGGCGATCGCGCAGAAGGTGATCGCCGGATACATCAGCTACTCGTTCCACCGAGTCGGCGAAGTGACCGACGACATCTCGGGCATCGACCGCATCATGGGCTACGGCTTCAACTGGGCGCCTCCGAGCGTTTTGGTCGACACCATCGGCCTGAAGCGAACCATTCAAATGATCGACAAGGCCGGCCTTCCGGTGCCGCCCGCACTCGCAAACGCCCAAGAGGGCACAAGGTTCTTCGATGACCCGCAGGTCAACGTGGGTAAGTTCTTCGTCGCCGCGTGAGCGAAAGGTTTTGGTGAAATAAATGGCACATATTCCAGAAGTTTACGTCCTCGGCGGCTACCAGACAGACTTTGCCCGCAACTGGACCAAAGAGAAAAAGCACTTCGTCGCGATGATGCGCGAGGCGGTGCTCGGCGCGCTCAAAGAAACCCAGATCGAACCCAGCGAGATCGACGTGGCGCACACCGGCAACTTCGCCGGTGAACTCTATAGCAAGCAGGGGCACCTCGGTGCGTTCTTCTTGGAGATCGACTCGGCGTTCAGCGGCCTTCCGACCGCGCGTCACGAAGCCGCGTGTGCATCGGGCAGCATCGCGCTCCTCGCTGCCTCGGCCGAGATCGAGGCGCAGCGCTACGACCTGGCGTGCGTGGTCGGCGTCGAGCAGATGAAGACCGTCGGCCCCGGCGAAGGGGGGGATTTCCTCGGCACCGCCGCCTGGTACGAGCTCGAAGCCAAGGGCGTCGAGTTCCCTTTCCCCAAGCTCTTCGGCAAGCTCGGCGACGAGTACGACAAGCGCTACGGCCTCAAAGACGAGCACCTCGCGGAGATCAGCACGATCAACTACGCGAACGCGAAGCTCAATCCGAACGCACAGACCCGCACCTGGTACATGAACTACGACCACGCGATGAGCCGCGACGAGTTCAACGGAAGCATCGGCGGCCGCATCCACATCTCGGACTGTTCGCAGGTCACCGACGGCGCCGCAGCCATGCTGTTGGCCTCGCCCGAGTACGCCAAGAAGTGGGCCGACCGCGTAGGGGTGCCGCTCGAATCGATCCCTCGCATCAAGGGCTGGGGGCACGCGACTGCGCGGATGCGCTTCGAGGACAAGATGGCCGAGAGCCGCGATGCGGAGTACATCCTGCCACACGTCCGCAGCACGGTGACCGACGCACAGAAGCGCGCAGGCATCGCCGACACCAGTGGGATCGACGCAATCGAAACCCACGACTGCTTCACCACCTCCGAGTACATGGCGATCGACCATTTCGGCCTCACCGCCCCCGGTGAAAGCTGGAAAGCGATCGAAGCCGGCGACATCGCCCTCGGCGGGGCGACCCCGATCAACCCAAGCGGCGGCCTCATCGGAGCCGGCCACCCGGTCGGCGCCACCGGCGTCCGCCAAGTCCTCGACTGCCATAAACAAGTCACCGGCAAAGCCGGCGACTACCAAGTCGAAGGCGCCAAAAACGTCCAAACCCTAAACATCGGCGGCTCCGGCACCACCAGCGTAAGCTTCATCATCGGCACCTAGGGGACACTCTCCGGGGCCCCAACCCCCCGAGATCACCACCCTTCTCAGCCAAAGATCGCAGCGACCGCCGCCCCAGGTCTCCAACGGCCTGGGGCGCGGGTCGCTGCGTCGCAATTCAGGCGCCGCTCGCCGCGTCGAGTTTCGCAATTACATGCCGCTGCGATCTTTGCGCTGAACTCTCAAGGATCTCGTGTGGTTGGAGGGGTGGAACGTGTCCCCTCTGCATGTTAGGACGGCGCGATGCGGTATTCTCGGGCGTTTATTCCTACGCTGAAGGACGATCCGAAGGACGCGACGATGCCTTCGCACAAGCTCATGCTTCGAGCCGGGTATGCGCGGATGGTGGGGGCCGGGATTTACGAGTTGCTGCCTCTGGGGACGCGCGTCCTTCACAAGATCGAGAAGATCATTCGCGATGAGATGGATGGGGCGGGGGCGCAGGAGCTGCTCATGCCAACTTTTCTTCCCAGCGAGTACTTCAAGGAGAGCGGACGCTGGGACGTGTACGGCCCGACCCTGTTGCGCATCAAGGATCGCAAAGGTGGCGAGTACCATCTGGCGCCGACGCACGAGGAGATCGTCACGGACATCGTTCGGCGCGAGATCAAGAGCTACCGGCAACTCCCGCTGAACTTGTATCAGATCCAGCTGAAGTACCGTGACGAGCCGCGGCCGCGCGCGGGGCTTCTGCGCTGCCGTGAATTCATCATGAAGGACGCCTATTCCTTCGACGTGTCGGAGGAAGCCGCCCTCGAGAGCTACGCGCACATGCGCGAGACCTATCACCGTATCTTCAAGCGGCTTGGGCTCGAGTATCGGGTCGTCGAGGCAGACAGCGGAGCAATCGGCGGCAAGCAGAGCGCCGAGTTCCAAGTTCTCGCGCAGACCGGCGAAGATTGGATCGTCGCCTGCGGCGCGTGCGACTACGC
>JAFDFW010000381.1 GCA_019309605.1 Deltaproteobacteria bacterium
ACGAACGTCACCGTGGACAGTGCAAGCAGCGCGTGCGCAGCCGCCCAAATCGCGATCCCGGAAAAGAACGGATGGCGCGTGATCTGCTGGACGCCGCGCACGGGCATGACGCGATGCCGGAACGTTGCCATCGGAAGCCGCGGGTACACCAGGACCGCTGTAATGAATAGCGAGAACCCGGCCACCGAAAGCGCGATCAGCGCGCCGCGCACCGGTGGAATGGTGACCAAGAACCATGCATGCGAATCGCTGAAGCGGTGCAGCGCGACATAGTGGACCAGCGCGGCGAACGTGAGGATCGCGAAAACGGAGTAGACGATGATGAACCCAGTCTCGCCGAGGCCACGGACCAGACGCTGCCGGACGGGCCGCATCGTGAGTCCTACGTGGGTTCCGCCAAACAGAAGCCACAACAGAGCTGTAACCAATCCTTCTTCCATCGACTCGCACTAGCCTACAATCACCCGCGGTGGATGTATTGCTCGAGCTGCTCGATAGTCATGTCCTGTTCGGCAACGATACTCCGCACGAGGTCGCCGATCGACAAGATGCCGAGGAGCTCGCCGCCTTCCATCACGAGCAGATGCCGCGTTCGTTTGCCGGTCATGATCGCCATGCAGTCCCGCGTGGTCTCCTCGCACCCGACGGACAAGACCTCCTCGGCCATGGCCGCGCGCACTGGAGTGGTCGGAGATGCCTTCCCTTTGAGGAACACGTTGCGCGCATAATCGCGCTCGGTGATGACACCGATCACGCGACCGTCCTCGACTACCACGAGGGCGCCGATATCCAGATCGGCCATCCGCTTGATGGCGTCGTACACCGTGGCGTCCGGAGCGATGGCTTCGACGTTGTGGCCCTTCTGATTCAACAGTTGAGCAACGGTGGTCATCTCGCACCTGCTGCGGCGTGGGGGTTGTGTTCCCACGTCGTTGGCCCTGACAATAGCAGCTTCCTGCGCTCGGCAGAAGCCTCCACTCCGACGCCGTTGATTGTTGGGTCACAGCCCGCTAAAAAACGCTATGAGCGACACTTCGAAGCTAGCCCTCATCACCGGTGCATCGAGCGGCATCGGAGCCGCGACGGCGCGTCTGCTGGCGGCGGAGGGATACAGAGTCGTCCTGATCGGGAGGCGCCGCGAGGCCCTCGATGCGGTTGCGGCCGACATCGGAATGGCGGCCGTGGTCGAGCCTTGCGATGCAAGCGACGGACATGCCGTGCTGGCGATGGCGGAGCGTGTGCGGAACGAGCACGGCGTGCCCGATGTAATCGTCAACAGCGCTGGCGCTGGCAAGTGGAAGCGCATCGAGCACACGCCGCCGGACGAAGGTGTGTCCATGATGGGCGCACCGTACTTCGCTGCCTTCAACGCGACACACGCCTTCATGAAGGACATGCTCGACCGGAACAGCGGCGTGATTATTCACATCAGCTCGCCTGTATCGCTGTTCACCTTTCCCTCCTCGGTCGGCTACGCGGCGTCACGATGGGCAATGCGCGGGATGCACCAAGCTCTATGTGACGACCTCTACTGGACCGGAGTCCGCAGCTGTCACCTCGTGTTCGGCAAGGTCTCTAGCGAATATTTCGATCACAACCCCGGGGCCGAAGACCGGATACCCGCGTTGGCCAAGACGGTTCGCACCCTCACCCCGAACGACTGCGCCAAGATCATCGCACGCATGATCCGTCGGCCGCGCCGCGAAGCGGTCTACCCGTTCATGATGCGCATCTATTACTGGATGTACCTGGTCTTCCCGTGGTTGCCGCGCCAGCTGCTCAGGCTGACCGGTCACAAGGGCCGTGACTGAGGCGGCGAGTTAGAGGAGTTGAACGATGGGCAAACTGGTCAGCTACGAGTGTTCCGAAAGCTTCAGCACGATCACGATGGACGACGGCAAGGTGAACGCCATGTCCGTTGCGATGATGAATGAGGTCAACGCAGCCCTCGATCAGGCGCAAGAGCATCAGTCCGCGGTCATTCTGACCGGAAGAGAGGGCGTCTTCTCTGCCGGCTTCGATCTTGCGGTCTTCAAACAGGGAATGGAGCCGCTGATGGAGATGCTCAGAGTCGGTGCAAGGCTGACCGAGCGCTTGTTGTCATTCCCTTTTCCGGTGGTCGCCGCATGCACTGGACACGCCATCGCGATGGGCTCATTCCTGCTGATGTCATCCGACGTTCGCATCGGTACCGATGGTCGGTTCAAAATCGGCATGAATGAGGTCGCCATCGGCATGACACTGCCCTACTTCGCCGTTGAGATCGCTCGACATCGATTGAGCACGCCATACTTCCACCGGGCCGCCATCCTCGCCGAGATGTACTCGCCGCAGGAGGCGATCGCCCCTGGCTTCCTCGACCGCGTTACTTCATCCGACCAGCTCTTGGGCGTAGCTCGCGAGACAGCCGCCGCGCTGTCCAAGCTCGACATGCCGGCCCACGCTGCGACCAAGCTCAGGGTACGGGAGCCGATGCTCGAAGCGCTCGCGGAGGCGATCACTTCCGAGCTCGCTTGATGAAGCGGATTGCAAGCGGCATGGCCCGGCTCACCGTGAGGTGCGTTCATCCACCGCTCGAAGGTGACGGGAGTCGTCCCTAGCCGTTCACTGCCATGATGCTCCAGGCGATGATGAGCTGCGCCGCGTAGTAGAGCGGCAGGCCCCAGAGGCGGTTCACGAATGCCGGCGCGACAAACCGGTCGCGCACTACGGAGATATCGGACGCGGTGAACATCACGGCGCCGACCGGAATCATCCAGGGTGCGCCCGCCGCACCCGCCCCAATGGCAACGGCGCACATCGCCGCTATGACCAGCATGTAGACGCCGATCGGAACGCGCATGTCGGGCGCGTGCGGAAAAACCCATCGGGCGATCGCTGCCATCACGGCCGCCATCACGGCAGCAGCGATGAGCGTTTGCGGAACGCTCATCGGTAGGGAGCTGAACGCGACGACGTACGCCACGTGGCCCAGGAGAAACGACACCAGGCCCGCAATGAAGTACTGCTTCGCCTTGCCGAGGAGACAGACGTCGCCGATGGCGCCGAGGATGAGCCCGATCAGAACGATGTAGCCGTAGCGCGACTCGAGCGCTCCAAACCCAATGGCTGCAACGATGAACCCGAGCGAGGCAAGGGGCTTGCCGACGGCGCGCGCTACAGGCCGATCCTTCGACTCCCCAAAGAGGAGCCCCGCAAGGCCCACCACCGTCATCAGCTCACCCAATCCGTTGAGAGTCATGTTCGCTTCCTTTCGCTCGCTCGACCGCGCGGCGCTAGCGCCAATCTGGCTGGCGGGTGGTGGCGAGCACCGCGTTCCACACATCGGATTCGAGCGGCATCCGCTTCTTCTGACCTACCACAGTTCCGATTGGCACGTGGACGATCTCCTGATTCCAGTATCCGATCATCGCGTCGGTCTTCCCGGCCATGGCGGCGTGAACGGCTGAGCGCGCCATTCGGTCCGTCAGAACGCGATCCCATGCGTTGGCCGGAACGCTGCGGATGACGTAGCTCGGATCGATGTACTTCATGTTGAGCTCGAGCTTTCGCTCCGCGAAGTG
>JAFDFW010000382.1 GCA_019309605.1 Deltaproteobacteria bacterium
CGTGGGGCCTCGCGTCGCGGAAACGACAGGTGGATGATGCCACCTTCGCGAACCTCGGCATCGGGGCGGAAGATCTCGCCTTCCTCCGAACGGAAGTAGGGTGGCCTGTAGAGATCGAGGTCGACGTCTGGGCCGAGCCCCGCGAGCTCCATTTCGTGCAACCATCCAGCGTGCACTTCGACGTCCAATCGAAGAAGGATGCTCAGCGTCGCGTCGCGCTCTACGTTGACGGTCGCCCTGGCGCCCTCGACCACAGTGCGAGTCCATGCCTGGGCCGGCGATGACGAGCCAAGCACGGCGACGAAGACGAAAAGAAGTAGGGCTGAAACGCGGCTGGGGCGCATGGCCCGAACCTAAGGAATTCCGCCGCTTCGGTGAAATTTCCTACTGCATCCGGAGCCACGATGGCATGAACAATAGGACGAATAGCGAAAGGGTTAACCAGCCGACGAGACGGCGCCGGGGCGACACCTGTGCGTCCTCGGTGGGCGGATGGCCCGGACCGGTTGCGCGGGTGAGGGCCCACAGAACGAAAGCCCAAACCAGCCAATGCATGCCTGCCGTCGCGTCATAGACGAGCTCGTCCCCGCGAATCCCGTCGAGGTAGCTCGGAATTCCGTATGCCGCGCTCACGATGATGGCAAGGAGTGGCAGCAAGCGAAGGAGCTGCCGGGAGAGCTGATCCTGACGAGGGCCCAGGAGCGCGTAGGCCACATGACCGCCGTCGAGTTGGCCGAACGGCAGGAGGTTGATCATCGTGACGAGCAGACCGGCCCAGCCGGCCAGTGCAGTCGGGGTGAGCATGATGTCGTATCCTTGTGGGATGGGGCCCTTCAACCAGCCCAGCAGTCCGAGATACAGCAGAGAACGGCCCTCGAGCATATAGGGCGGCTCCGGCAAAAGCTCGACCGGGGAGGTCGCGATTCCATAGATAATCACGGGCACCGCGACCACCATGCCGGCCAGTGGGCCGGCGGCTCCAATGTCGAGCAACGCGTTGCGAGAGCGAATCTGCTCCCGGATCTGGATCACGGCGCCCAGCGTGCCGAGGAGGAAAAACGGGACCGGGATGAAATACGGTGGTGACACGTCGACGCGGTGGTACCTGCCGGCAAAGAAGTGGCCGAACTCGTGGGCCAACAGGATCGCCATGAGCGGCACGGAGAACACCCACCCCGTTCCTAGCTCCGCGAGCGAGGTAGGCGGCTGTTGGAGGACCATCCCAGCGCCGACGTAGAAGGTCGACGCGAAGGTGAGGGCTATCAGGATGAGTGGCAGGGCCCACTGGGTGTTGCGCCGATGCACGGCGTGCCTCTAGCATGTGCGTTGCGAAGCGCACGATCTGCTATTCTCTGGAGCGAATGGACCTCTACAGTGCTGCCAAGCGGCTCAACCGCCCGTTCGTCTTCACCGACGAAGCGTCGACGCGCGCCCTCACGGTCGCCGACCACGGCTTGATCGGCGACGGGTTTTCTGCGGCCCTCGTTCGGGCGGACGGCGCGATCGACTGGCTGTGCTTCCCGCGCTTCGACAGCCCAAGCGTCTTTGGTGCGTTGCTCGACAGCGAGAACGGAGGTTCCACCTCGGTGAGCCCCGTGGACTATCCCTTCGAAAGCCTGCAGCGATATGACCCGGACACCAACGTGCTCGAGACGCTGTTTCGGATCGAAGGGCGCGGGACGATTCGCCTCACCGACTACATGCCTTGGACCGACGACCCGCGCTCCGCGACGCACGAGGTTCATCGACGTGTGCAGTGCGTCGAAGGAGAGGCGGTCGTCAAGGTCGTCTTCGATCCGAGGTTCGACTACGGCCGTGTTGACGCGAGGTTCGAGATTGCCGGGCGTTCCGTTTCGGCCAAAACCGCATCCGGCGACCGCTTGGTTGCCGTGCTCGGTGGCGTAGGCCAATGGGAGCCGCGTCCCGAAGGTGGCGTACAGGCGGTATTTCCCATGAAAGCCGGCGAGCGCGGCTGGGTCGTCATCAGCTGGAACGCCTCCAAGTCGGACTCGATTCTGGCGTACCGTCCATTCGAGGCACTGCGAAATACGCGGCGGCGATGGCGGCATTGGGTTCAGCAGCTCCGATACGATGGCCCCTGGGGGCATCACGTCATTCGGTCCGCCTTGCTGCTGAAGCTGCTGATGTATGCGCCGACGGGGGCGATGGTGGCTGCGCCGACGACCTCACTCCCCGAATGGATCGGTGGCGTGCGCAATTGGGACTACCGCTACACCTGGACGCGAGATACGGCGATGGCGGTACGCGCCGCGAACCTGCTCGGTTGCAACCGCGAAGCCCGCGAGTTCTTCCATTTCGTGAGGGACACGCTCGAACGCGATCGTGAGCTCCACATCATGTACGCCGTCGATGGCGGTCGCGTTCCTGACGAGCAGACGCTGGATAATTTCGCCGGGTATCGCGGCTCGCGGCCCGTGCGCATCGGCAACGGCGCGCGCGACCAACTGCAGCTCGATACCGCGGGGGCGCTGATGGATGCCGCATACGTCTACGAGCGCGGCGGTGGTCTGCTTACGGCACGGGGCTGGCGGCGGCTTCGGGAGGTCGTGGACAACGTCGCCGCCAGGTGGGCCGAGCCCGATCATGGCATCTGGGAGCCGCGCGCGGGGAAGCGGCACAATGTGCACTCGAAGCTCATGAGCTGGCTTGCCCTTCGCCGCGGGGCGCAGCTCGCGCCCTTGTTCGGCGAGCAGGCCGTGCAAGCACGATGGCAGCAAGCGGCTGACGAGCTTCATGCCGAGATATGCGTCCGAGGCCTGGACCGAACAGGAAAGCGATTCGTCGCGGCGTATGACCACGAGCATCCGGACGCGTCGCTGCTCATGCTTCCGATTCACGGTTTCTTGCCGCCCAGCGATCACCGTGTGCTTCGGACCGTCGAGTGGATCCGAGCCGAGTTGGGGGAGGGGCCGTATCTCTATCGCTATCGAGCGGACGACGGAGTTGGCGGAGATGAAGGGGCGTTCGTCCTTTGCGGATTCTGGTTGGCTGAGGTTCTCGCTATGGCAGGTCAGGTCGATGAAGCTCAACGGGTTTTCGTCGCGCACGCCGAAGCATCGAACCACTTGGGGCTGCTCTCGGAGGAAATCGAACCAAGCACCGGGAGGTTGCTTGGGAACTTTCCGCAGGCGTTCAGCCATCTCGGCTTGATCAATGCCGCGGCCCGGATCGACTTGGCATTACGTCTGCGCGATGAGGGCTCGCCACGCGTTCCCGAGGTCGAGATCGAGCGCTAGCGTGGGGGGCATGTCGGACACACATGAGGTGGAGGTTCGCCGCATCGCGATGCTGCGGTTCGGCGCCTACGCCGTGGTCCTTGCGTCGCTGATGGGCCTTGGGCTGTTCTTTGCGTCGGGAGTCCGTAGCGCTGAATCCTGGAGTTGGTTCGCCCTGATGTCGCTCGGCGGAATCGTCGGGGCGGTCTGGAGCATTCGCCGGGCATTGGGCTCCGACGCCGAGGCTGTGCTGTGGGAAGGCAACGATCCTCACGTGGTGGAGCCGGATTCTTCGGCCGGGCCCGCTCCCGAAGAGGCAGCTTTGGCGGACGTGCTGCTGAGCGGCATTGACGGCGACGTGAACGAGTCGCAGCGCGAGGATCTCGAGATCATTCGAGCCTCCGGGATCCGCCTGCGGATACTCCTCGATACTGCGCTCGATCTTTCGCAGCTTGCTGGCGGCGAGCTGCGCTTGGATGCGGACCGCGCCGATGTACGAGAATTGGTAGCGCGGGTCGCGGTGGAGGCTGCGCAGCTTTGGTCGAACAAGAGAACGGCAGGCTGCACGCTGCCAGAAGGGCCGTGCATCACGGACGTGGATGAAGCCCGCCTCCGGCGATCGATCCTCGTGCTCGCAGATTTCCTGGCGACCGATCACCGCGATGCCGACATCGGATTGAGCCTGGTCCTATCCGACGATCATATTGCGATCGAGGTCACTGCCGAGCCGTCAGACCGTCAGACCCTTGGCGCGATTCCAACGCCGGCCGAAGTCCTGGCATCCGAGGACGCCACCGAGATCCGGCGATGGCCCGTCGCGGTGACCTCCGAGGTCATCGCGCGCCACCAGGGCTCGCTCTACCACGGCAGCGCACCGTCTCGCTTCCTGATTCGCCTTCCGCTCGGGGGAACACGATGACCACCGCGCGCCATGCCTCCTCTGCGAACCTCCGCTGGGCCGTTGGCGCCCTCTCTATCTACTTTGCGGTCGCCTGGATGCTCTTGGCCGACGAGCATGTCTATGGGGGCGCGGTCTTGATATTCGGCATCGCCCTCCTGCTCGGAGTGGGCGTCTTGCGCTCTCTGGGACCGCTTCTGCGAAGCGAGGAGCGGACGACGCGAACAGAGCCCCCGGCAGTGTCGCCGAGCTCGATTCAAGACACCATCGAGGCTCACTCGGCGGACCCCGAGGAGCCTGAACGTCAACGCGCGCGTTTTCTCGGCGCTCTCGGGCACGAGCTTCGAAACCCCCTCAACTCGGTGACCGGGTTCTCCGACATGCTGCTCGGGCGCGTCGACGGTGAGCTCAACGCAGAGCAAGAACGAAGCGTTCGTACAATCCGCGCCAGTGCGGAGCGCTTGTTGCGGCTCGTTTCCACCGTCGTCGATCGA
>JAFDFW010000383.1 GCA_019309605.1 Deltaproteobacteria bacterium
ACGCCGAACATCAGCACGACCGCCATGATTACAGGCGCGTCCAGCGATTCAATCGATTCGATCGTCAGGAGCCCGAGGCCAGGCCAGGCGAAGATCTTCTCGGTGATGATCGCGCCGCCGACCAGGAACGGGAGGCTCAGACCGATCAACGTAGCGACCGGGAGTAGGGCGTTGCGAACGGCGTGCTTGATGACGACCTGGCTCATCGGCATGCCCTTGGCTTTCGCCGTGCGCACGTGGTCGTGCCGCAGGGTCTCGATGAGCTCCCCGCGCATGACGCGTGCGTACGTGGCGGCGCCTGCGACTGCCAGGATCAGTGAGGGCAGGAGCGCGTGATAGAGATGGTCGATCGCGTCGACCCCGTAGCCGCCGAAAGGAAACCAGCCCAAGAGGAACGCGAAGAGCAGCAGCGCGATGGGGCCCGTGACGTACGTCGGCAGGCTGATGCCGACGAAGGTGGCAAACATGATTAGCGTATCGGACCAGCGGTTGCGCCGGAGTGCGGCGATCACCCCTGCACTGAGGCCGATGAGCAGCTCGAAGAACACGGCCAAGGAGGCGAGCAGCAGCGTGCGCGGCAAACGGTGCCCGATCACATCAGCGACCGCCTCGTGGTGCGAGTACGACTCTCCGAGGTCCCCTTGAAGGATGCCGCAGAACCCGCGGGAGCCGTCATCATCCTCGTACTTGGGCGAGTCCTTGCGGATACACCGGGCGACTCCGAGGTAGCTGAGAAACTGCTCGGGTACCGGGCGGTCTAGGCCCTTCTTCGCTTTGAAGTCTGCGATCTGCTCAGCACGCGCCTGAGGTCCGAGGATGGTCACCGCCGGGTCGCCTGCGACGAAGATCAAGAAGAAGACCAGTGTCACGACCGACATGACGACCAGCACGCCCCACATCGCTCTTTGCACGATGAAACGCATCATGGGGCCGGCTCCTCTTCGTAGACCGCCTGGCTGACGCGCGTCTTGGGCAGGTCGAGCCAGATGTTGCGGTATTCGTTTAGCCAGACCGGGTGCGGCCGGAACCCCTTCACGTACGGTTGCCACGCGAACATGTCGATCGGGTAGTACAGGAACGCCCACGGCGCTTCGTCCGCCAGTATTGCGTTGGCTTCCGCGTAGAGGCTGAGCCGGGTCTCCCGGTCGACTTCCGGGCGCGCACGGTCGAGGATCGCGTCCAGTTTCGGGTTCCGATAGAACGAGCGGTTCTCGGAGTTCTCTGGATGGATGGATCGGCTGTGGAACAGGATGTCCATGAAGTTCGACGGGTCGGGGAAGTCTTGATGCCAGCCGGTGAAAGCGGCCTGAGCGACGCGGGGCTTGCCGGTCTCCTTCAGATAGGTCGCAAAGGAGACCATCTTGAGCTCGATGTCGATCCCGATCGCTTTGAGGTCTTGTTGGAAGAGCTGTGCGGCTCGCACCTCGCTGTCGCCCCGCACCCAGAGCGTGATCGGTTCGGTCAGTCCGTCAGGGAACCCCGCCAAGCGCATCTCTGCCCTGGCACGATCGAGGTCGAACACCTGCCTCGTCGGTAGCTCCGGGTCGTATGGGGCGAGCATCGGCGGCAGAACCTGAGATGCAGCGATCACCTGGCCCGGATCGAGCCGCTCGAGCTTCGAGCGGTCCAAGGCGAAGGCCACGGCACGCCGAACGTGCACATCGTCGAACGGAGGCAGCTCGCAGTTGAGACCCAAGGCGAACACCGAGGCGCTCGGTGACTCGGCGCGATAGGGAGCCCAAGCCTCGGACGCTCGCAGGAACAGGCGGTTCACCTTGCTGGGCCGGTAGATGATATCGAGGTCACCGTTGCGAAAGCGGGCACTCGCCACGTCGGCCGAGATGTTTTCGAGAAAGATCATTCGCTCTGGGCGCGCCTGGGGTGACCAATATTCTTCGAAGCGCTCGAACTCGACTTGAACGCCGCGCTCCCAGCGTGCGAACGCAAAGGGACCCGATCCGATCGGGTGACGTCCGACCGCGTCCCGCCCCTCGGCTTGTTCGAGCTTCTCGACGTGCTCCTTGGCGAGTGGGTACGCGAATGGCATCGCCAGGGCGTTGAGGAACGTCTGGTCGGCCTCGTCGAGGCGGAACTCGATGGTCTTCTCATCGAGGACGACGATGCCTTCGATGCGCTCTGCCGCTCCCTTGTGGTACGCCGGGGCGCCTTCGATCGATTTGAAGAACGGATAGCCGGGTGAACCAATGCGCTCGGAGAGCAGCCGGTGCAGCGACCAGGAGATGTCTTCGGCGGTGATCTCCCGTCCGTTGTGGAACTTGATGCCGTCGCGCAGCTTGAAGCGAAAGATCCGGCCGCCGTCGGATATCTCCGGGAGTTCGGCCGCCAGGCTAGGGATCATGTTTCCGTCGTAGTCGTAGTCCAGCAGGCCGTCGTAGAGCAGCCGGCACGCCGCGGTGGAGAGTGTGTCGTAGGCGAAGTGCGGATCGAGTGTGTGGATGTTGCTGCCGGCGGAGAAGATGAGCGTGCCGCCCGCTCGCGGAGTCTCGTGTCCGGCGCCGACGTAGCGAGGCCCGAGGGGGGCATCTGGGAATTTGGTGATGAGCCACGCGAGGAGGAGCGCGGCCGTGATGAGGGTGGCGGCGCCCCCCATCCAGCGACGTTGGCGTTGGCGTTCAGTCCTTGGGGTCGAACGCATCACGCAGTCCTTCTCCAAAGAGGTTGAATCCAAACACCGCCATGCTGATCAGGAGGGCGGGGTAGAGGGTTAGCCGGGGCACACCGAGCAGGAGTGACTGACTGTCGTTGAGCATGGAGCCCCAGCTTGCGGTCGGTGGGCGAACGCCGAGCCCCAGGAATGACAGCGCGCTTTCCGCGATGATCATGCGTGCCACCAAGATCGTCGCGATCGCGATGATCGGACCGATGACGTTTGGGAGAACGTGGCGCGCCAGGATTCGGAAGTGACGCAGGCCGAGCGCGCGGGCTGCCTGGATGTAGTCGAGCTCGCGGGCCTCCATCGTCTTCGCGCGCGTAACACGGGCGAGGGTCGTCCACGACAGAACACCGAGCACGACGCAGATCGTCCAGATGCCAGGTGCGTCCCACACGCGTTGCATGACGATCGCGATCAGCAGGAAAGGCATCGACAGTACGACGTCGACGAGCCGCATCAAGAACGTGTCGAGGCGTCCGCCGACGTAGCCGGAAACGAGCCCCAGCGTTACGCCGATCAGCACCGCGAGCGCGGTCGCGAGGTAGGCGACCAGCATCGACACCCGAGCGCCGCTCAGAAGGCGGCTCAACTCGTCCCTCGCGAGGACGTCGCCCCCGAGCCAGTGCCCCTGCTCGACGCCCGGTCCAGCCGGGAGTCCGTTGTGGAGGAGCAGGGCGTCGGCGAATTGCTCCACGGGGTCATAGGGGGCGAGCCAGGGGCCCACGAGGCCGATCGCCGTCACTGCGACCACCAGGACCAGTCCCGCCAGAGCCCCCTTGTTCCGCCGAAATCGTCGAAACGCCCGTGAATCCATGCGCTTGGAGGGAGGTACTGGGTTCGGAGGATCTCGTCAATTTCCGCCCTGAAACCAGATCCTCAGATGGACT
>JAFDFW010000042.1 GCA_019309605.1 Deltaproteobacteria bacterium
CGGCGGCGGCGCGGAGGTTGTGGTTGGTGCTTCGGATGTCGGGGAGTGACCGGCGGCGGCCGAGCAGCGTGGTCACCAAGCCGTTTGCGCTTGCTTGCTCGACGACTTCGTCGAGGAATGATTTGACGCCGGCGTACTGGTCGAAGAAGGCGTCGATGTAGCGCTTGGCCTCGCCCCGCTCGATCTTGAGATTTCGCGCGAGGGCGAACTGGGTCTGGCCGTAGATGACGGCGAAGTTCACCGTCTTGGCCTGGCCGCGCATGCTCTTGGTGACTTCCTCGGGTTGGACGCCGAAGAGCGCGCAGGCGGTCTGGACGTGGACGTCGTCGCCCCGCGAGAAGGCGTCGACCAGCGCCGGGTCTCGGCTGAGGTGTGCGAGCACCCTGAGCTCGATCTGGGAGTAGTCGGCCGCAAGCATCGACCAGCCCTCCTCCGGCACGAAGGGTGGCGGCGACGATCTGGTTGTAGCGGGTGTGGATGCGGCCGGTGTCCGGGTTCACCTCTCGCGGTAAAGCGTCTAAATACGTGTTCTTGAGCTTGAAAACCGATCGGTATTCGAGGATCGCCTGCGGCAGTGGGTGCAGCAGGGCGAGCTCTTCGAGGACTCCGTGGTCGGTCGAGCGGGCCGTCTTGGTCTTCTTGATGACCGGCAGGTCGAGCTCATCGAACAGGATGGTTTCGAGCTGCCTCGGAGAGGACACGTTGAACTCGTGACCGGCGAGATCGGTGCACTGGGCGTGGAGTCTTTCGAGCTCTGCGCTGGCCTCCGTCGAGAGCTCGGCAAGGGGCCCGGTGTCGACTCTGATCCCAGTGAGCTCCATCGTCGCCAGCACCCCGGCCAGCGGGAGCTCGACCTCGTAGAAGAGCCGCTCGAACTCCCCTTCGTGCATCCGTGGGGTCAGGAGCTCGCTCAGTCGGAACGTGTAGTCCGCGCGCTCGTTGGCGTACGCGGCGACGGGCTCCACTTCGACCTCATCCCAGGCCAGCGCCTTCTTGCCCTTGCCTCGCACGGCTTCTTCTTCGCTCAGATCGCCATCCAGCTCCTGCCGCGCCACGTCTTCCAAGCGATGGGCATGGCGTGACGGGTCGAGAAGATAGCTCGCGAGGGACGGGTCGAAGCGAACGCCTCGAAGGGTCACGCCGCGCCGCGCCCAGAACACCTTCTCGCGTTTGGCGAGTGTGAGCTTCGGGATGAGCGAGTTCTCGAGCAGCGGCGTGAGGACGGGTCCGGCTTCATCCCAGTTCAGGTGATCGGGTGCACCGATGTAGCGATGCCCAAGCGGGATGTACGCGCTGAAGCCTTCCAGCCAGCTCATCGCCACGCCGGCGAGCTCCGCGCGCATCGGATCGTCAATGTCCATCACCGAATATAACGCAAAGCTACCTGTCTCGCGGATCGTGCTCGCGACTCTAGCGAGCCCCTCGGCGGTGGTGATCGTCTCGTAGCGCCCTTCGATCGTTGAAACGGATTCGTCCGGCGAAGCCGCCTGGAGTTGGGCGAGGATGCGTGTGAGCTCTAGCTCGCTGAAGAGCGCTCGAAGGGCGTTCGTGTCTCCGCCGCCGTAGGGGCGAGTTACGGCCTCGGCATCGATCGCGAGGTTCGCGCGGAGAGTGACGAGCTCCCGGGAGGCCAGTGCGTCCTCGCGGTGGTCGGTCAGCTTCGCCTTGAGCGCTTTGCGTGTGATGTTCTCGAGATTCTCGTAGATGCCTTCGAAGCTCCCGTACTCTTCGAGGAGCTTGGCTGCTGTCTTCTGTCCCACCGAGGGCACGCCCGGGACGTTGTCGGAGCTGTCGCCCATGAGCGCGAGCAGGTCACGGACTTGGCCCGGATCGACGCCGAGCTTCTCCCGCGTCTCTTCGGCGCCGAACACCTTGTTCCGCATGGTGTCGTACATGACGACGTCGGGGCCGACGAGCTGGAGCTGTGTCACGAGGGTGGCGATGACGTCATCGGCCTCGAAGCCAGGTGCCTCGATGGGCGACATGCCCCAGGCCTCGACCACCTCGCGGACGCGAAGCATCTGCTGCTTCAGATCGAGTGGCGCGGGGGGACGGTTCGCTTTGTAGTCTTCGAAGAGATCTTTGCGGAACGACCTCTCTCTCGAGTCCATCGCCACGATGAGCCGCTGGGGCTCGTGGTCCCGCAAGAGCTTGAGGAGCATGCTTGCGACCCCGGCGACGGCGTGGGTTGGCTCGCCTTTGCTGTTCGAAAGCGGCGGAAGCGCGTGGTAGGCGCGGAACACGTAGGAGCTGATGTCGATCACGTAGATCGTCTCTGGATCCCCTTTCTTGGGCAGCTTCTCCACCATGCGTGGGCACCATCCAACGCCCGAAACCGGCGGTCAAGGGGCGAAGCCCGGTTGCGTAGCGGCTTCGGCGCATGCTACGCGCACGGGCCGCACCACCCGGAACCGAACCCCGTATGTTTGAGACGCTCACAAAGGGCTTTCGCAACGCCCGCAATCGCCTCTCCGGAGTCACCGAGCTCACCGAAGAGAACATCGATCAGGCGCTCCGTGACGTGCGCCTGTCGTTGCTCGAAGCGGACGTTGAGTTCGGGGTCACCAAAGCGTTCCTCGCGAGCGTGAAAGAGAAGGCGATCGGCCAAGTCGTCGACACGACGGTCAAGTCCAAGAAGCGCAAAGCGAAGATCGGCCCGGCCGAGCGGTTTGTGAAGATCTGCCAGGACGAGCTCGAGTCGATGATGTCGTTCGAAGGCGAGCCCGTGGAGTTCGCCAAGATGCCGAAGCCGACCGGGATCATGATGGTCGGGCTTCAAGGGTCGGGTAAGACAACCACGTCGGCGAAGCTGGCGCGACTGCTCGAAAACACCAACGCGCGTAAGCCTCTCCTCGTGGCGGCCGATGTCGCGCGCCCCGGCGCCATCGAGCAGCTCCAGGTCCTCGGCGAGCAGATCAACGTGCCGGTGTTCTCGATCCCCGGTGGGCTGCCGCTCGAGATCTGCAAGCGCGGCCTGGCTCACGCCAAGAAGCTCAAGTGCGACACGGTCATCTACGACACTGCGGGCCGCCTCGCGATCGACGAAGTGCTCATGAAAGAGCTCGCCGACATTCGCACATCGGTCGAGCCGCAAAACGTGTTCCTCGTCGTCGACGCCATGATCGGCCAGGACTCGGTCAAGACGGCGAAGTCCTTCGATGAGCTGCTCGGGCTGAGCGGCGTGATCCTCACCAAGCTCGACGGTGACGCGCGCGGCGGCGCGGCGATTTCGATCAAGAACGTCACCGGAAAGGCGGTGAAGTTCGTCGGTACCGGCGAGACCCTCGACCGGCTCGAAGAGTTCCGTGCGGAGGGCATGGCCAGCCGCATCCTCGGGATGGGCGACGTCGCCGGCCTGATGAAGGACTTCGAGGACGTCGTTGATGAAGAGAAGGCCGAGAAGGACGCCAAGCGCATGCTTCGCGGCCAGTTCACTCTCGATGATTTCCTCGAGCAGCTTCAGATGCTCCAAAACATGGGCCCGCTACAGGACCTGCTCGACAAGGTTCCGTTCTTTGCGGACAGCGTCCCGGACGGCTTTCAAGTCGACGAGCGCGAAATCGGCCAGATCAAAGCCATCGTCAGCTCGATGACCCGTCAGGAGCGCGCCAAGGCCGAGCTTTTCCAGAAGCAACCGACCCGTCTTACCCGCGTCGCCAAGGGATCGGGCACGGCCGAGAAGCAGGTCGCCGAGATCCTCCAACGCTTCACGTTCATGAAGCAGATGATGGGCAGCATCGGATCGCAGGCTGGCATGCTCTCGAAGATCCCGGGCATGAAGCAGATGGCCTCGGCCAGTCGTCTTCGTGACGCGGTGAAGACCGGCGGCCTCGAAGGAAACCCGATGATGGCGAATCTGGCCGACTCCTTGCTCGAAGCGGCAGTGGCCGATCAAGGGGGCTTCGGCCCCGGGGCGGCTCAGGGGCCTCGCAAGGCCATCAACAAGGGCAAGGCGAAGTCCAAGCGAAAGATGCAGAAGAAGTCGCGCCGCAAATCGCGACGGTGACTCCGAGCATCATGAGCTTCACGCGCTGCGCCTTCTTTCTTCTCGCCGGTTGGATCGCAGCATGCACGACCGACGCGGAACCGTTGACGACCGGTGACGAAGCCGCCCGACGCAGTAAAAATGCCGTGCCCAAATTGGTGCTTGTTCAGACGGATCGGCCTCCGCGGCTCGACGGTTCGCTCGGCGATCCGGCTTGGAGCTTCGCAAACAGGACACGCGCATTCGTCGAAACACGCCACGGAGGGGTCGCGCCGGTTCAAGCGTCGGCCAAGCTCCTTTGGGATGAGCTCTACTTGTACGTCGGCGTCGAAGTGCACGATGCGCTGCTTCGCGCGAGCCACACTGAGCGCGACGATTACCTTTGGGAGCAGGACTGCGTCGAACTGATGATCGATCCCAGCGGTGACGGGAAGAACTACTTCGAGATCCAGGTATCGCCGCGCGGCGTCGTATTCGACACGCGGTACGACTCCCGTCGCGTGCCGCAGCCGTTCGGCCATACCGATTGGGACAGCAAGGTCCGTCTCGGAGTCTCGGCCCGTGGCGATCTCGACGACCAAGAGGCAGACGCCGGATACACGGTCGAGATCGCCATCCCGTGGCAGGCGTTCAGTCTCGATCGCAAGCCTATTGCTCCGCCCGCGATCGGAGACGAATGGCGTGCCAATCTCTACGTCATGGACCTGATCGAGGACCAGCAGCAAGCGGCGGCGTGGTCACCTTTGGGAACTGGTGATTTCCATGTACCGCGTCGATTCGGTATCCTTGCCTTCGAGGGGCCAGCCGAGGACATGGTGGGGACGAACGAGCCATTACACATTTCGACGCCCAAGTCGCCGGGCGCGCAAACACTTGAATCTCCAGCGTCGCCTCACTAGGATCCGTCGAGCCCGGACGATTCGCACACGATGCTCCGCACACGCCTCATCGCCGGTCGCACCTCAGGCTTGATCCTGAGCGCCGTCTTCGCCTCGATCGTGACTCTCGCGAGCCAGGTCGAAGTCGTTCTCGAGCCGCTCCGTGTCGATCCCGCGCGCCCAGCCGCCGTCACGCTTCGTATCCCGAGCAACTACTTGCCCAAGGAGTCGCTTCGAGCTCATCGTGGGTTGCCGCAGCCGCTCGTCGTCCCGCGCGGTGAGGTGGTGAACGACCCGGAGAGCCAGCGGCTGGTTCGAGCTTTCGAACGCGAGCGTCGCCCCCCAGCTCAACAGACACTGCTAGGCGTATGGATCAGCTACTTCCTCATCGCGTATATCTTCCTCGCATACCTGCGTCTGTTCACCGGGGGGCGAGGCGGTTTGCTCCGTACCGAGGCGGGCTTACTGGTGCTCGTTGGGGCGACCTGCCTTGCTGCGAAGCTGCTGTTGCTGTTTACGGGGCTCTCTCCGTTCATTCTGCCTTTGGCTACGGTGCCGCTATGGGCGGCCCTTTATTTCGATCGCGGGACGGCCACGGCTACGGGCCTCGTCATCTCGCTCGTCTGCGCTTCGTTCTTGCACTTCTCGATGCCTGTGGTGGTCGTTTACCTGGCCACCACCCTGGGCGTCGTGATCTTCTTCCATGACCGGAAGCACGCAACGCACATGCTCGTCGCTGGCACGGCCGCAGGGCTCTTTGCCGCCTTGGTGTTGATCAGCGTCGCGATGTCGGTTGGGAACGGCATTGACGTCATCGGCGACCTGGCGAAGCTCAACGAGTCGCTTCTGCTGTCCACCATTGCGGGCGGCATGCTTTCTGGCGTGGTCGCAGTGCTGCTGCAGCGAGTCGCAACGGCTACCCTCGGCGTCGTCACGCGCGGCCGTCTGCAAGAGCTCACGGATGTCGACCACCCTCTCCTTCGAAAGATGGCGCGAGACGCGCCCGGTTCCTGGCAGCACGCCCGAGCCATGGCCAACCTCGCCGAGGGAGCAGCGGCAGCAATCGGCGCGGACGCGTTGCTGACTCGGGTCGGCGCCTACTACCACGACCTCGGTAAGACGATTCAGCCGAAGTACTTCGTCGAGAACCTTTCGCCCGGGGAGCCATCACCACACGGCGACCTGGAGCCCGACGTCAGTGCGGATGCGATCATGGCGCACGTCGTCGAGGGAGCACGGATCCTTCGCGAGGGAGGCGTCCCGGAGCCGGTGGTCGAGTTCGCATACACGCACCATGGGACCAGCGTCATCGAGTACTTCTGGCACAAGTGCTTGGAGAACGGGAATGCGAAGGGGCTCTCCGATGCGGCGTTCCGCTACCCTGGGATGAGGCCTCGCACCAAAGAGACGGCGATCTTGATGCTCATCGATGCCATCGAGGCCGCCGCACGCACCGTCGACGAGCCCACGCGCGAGAAGTTCGAAACCGTCGTGCAGCGCGTGACGAACGTCAAGTTGCGGCAGGGCCAGCTCGACGTCTGCGGCTTGACGATGGAAGACATCCGCGTGCTTCAAAGCACGCTCACCGACACCCTCTGCAACGCCTACCACAACCGCATCAAGTACCCTTGGCAGGACAAAGAAGCTGAAGGCGAGGCGCCGCTGCCGGTCCCGGGGGTGGCGACAGAGAGAGACGTCGCGCGAGAGCGAAGCCGTGAGTCAACCTAGGCACGCCTGGGTCATCGGCCTCTTTTGTCTACTCGGTGGATGTGAGCAGCTAGGCAATCCGCAGCAGTTCGCGACGGGACCGACGCACTGGAGCGGCGACCAAGGCCACCTCATTACGACGACGCGGTCGTTCCGAAACGAAAAGACCATCCTACGCCTGGTATCGGAGGGTTTGGATGACCTGGACCATGCCGACGCTTCGATCGGCCCCTCCCAAACCTTGACCCTCGTCTCGGTCGTCCCCCGCAAGCTCAGCCGAAAACGGCGCCGCGACGTGCAGCTCGTCACGAAGTTCGAGCTGGCCGACCGGGCCCCGATCGTGCGCCGATGGTCGGCACCTCCATCATCGCATCATTGGAACGCGGCGTTCGCGCTTCCTGAGCCCCCACGCGGAGCGGTCACCTCCGTGGCGCCATGAGCCCCGATTGGGTCTCCCGCACGTCGGGAAACTCCTCGAGCGACCTTCCCTCCTCGCGAAACAGGTCGATCGATTCGAGAAAACCGTGAGCAAGCTCCGGGTCGAACTGGCTGCCGCCGCAGCGGTCGATTTCGGCGATGGCGATCTTGTGCGCCAGCGCTTTGCGGTAGGCGCGGTCGCTCGTCATCGCGTCGTACGTATCCGCCACGGCGATGATTCGCGCGATGAGCGGGACGTCGTTCCCTTTGAGACCGAGCGGGTACCCGAGGCCGTCCCAACGCTCGTGGTGTAGATGTACGCCCGGAATCAGTGGGTGCAGGAACTCGATCGGCTGCAAGATGTCACGACCGTGATCCGGGTGCTGTTTGAAGGTCTCGTACTCTTCCTGTGTCAATTTGCCGGGCTTGTTGAGGTTCATGACGCAGCCGATCTTGCCGACGTCGTGCATCAGCGCCGATTGGCGCACGATTTCGATGTCCGCGTCGCTCAGCCCGAGCTTGATCGCGAGAATCTGTGCGTAGGCCGCGACTCGCGCCGAATGCCCGGCCGTGTAGCGGTCCATCTTGTCGATTGCACTCGCAAGGCCGCGGATGGTTTGCTTGAATGTCGCCTGCAGGTCTTCGTAAAGCCGCGCGTTCTCGATGGCGGCGGAGGCGCGGTCCGCGGTGGCGTGCAGGAGCTTGCGCTGCCCTTCGTCGAAGCGCTTGCCCAGGGTGTAGCTGAGCGCGCATAGAAAACCGATTGTGTCGCCGCGCGCGGTTAGGCGGGCGACGGCAAGAGAGTGCGGCGGGGGCTGGTGGCCAAGCTGATCGAAGTAACGCCAGCACCGCTCTCCATGCTCTAGGAGCGCGGGAGCGTGCACGAAATGCTCGTTCAAGGCCTCGATGCTTAGCGTGTCCGGCTCGCGTCTCATGCGAAAGTTCGGATTGAGCTCGGTGGTCCGCCGGTAGAAGCTTCCGCCGCCATCGCTCAAAAGCACCGTGACCACGTCGGAGTCTACCTCGTCGATCGCCGCGCGGCTCAGGGTGTGCACCACCTGTTCGAGCGAGAGGCTCGCGGCGATCGCTTCGCTCACCTTGTAGAGTGAGAGCGCCTCCTTGAGACGGAAGTTCTCAGCTTCGAGCCGCTGCTTTTCGAGCCCACGCCGAATCGTGTGGACGACTTCCTCGACCTTGAACGGCTTGAGAACGTAGTCGTATGCGCCCTGCTTCATCGCGTCGATGGCGGTCTCGACGGTTCCGAAGCCCGTCATGATGATCGTCACCACGTGCGGCGTGTGTTTGCGGATGGCGCCGAGCAGTTCGAGGCCGCCCATGTTCGGCATCTTCAGGTCGCTCAGGACCAGGTCGAAGCGATCGCGTGAGAGCTCGACCAGCGCAGCGCTGCCGTCCTCGGCGGTGCGAACGTAGAAGCCCTCCATCGTCAGGAAGTCCGCGAGAATTTCCCGGATGACCTCCTCGTCGTCGACCACGAGGACCTTCGCGACGTCTTCGCTTAGCTGCCCGCTCATGAGCGTATGGCCATGGCTAGTACTCCGCTCCGCGCGGTCGTGTCAAATCCGAGTCTCGGTTGCATTGCGGCTCCAAGCGCACTTTGATACATCCCGCTCGACCTTGCCATCGCCAACCCGGATCACGACGCTCGCGTTCGTCGTTTATGGCCCGCTGACAGTGGGGGCCTTGGCGTGGGCATGGCTTGGTGGTGGCCGTTTCGCTTGGACTCTCGAGACCCCTTGGCTGTCCGCGCCGTACTCGGAACGCTTCGCGCTCTCGCTCGGCCTAGGCCTCGTGCTGGCGCTCGTGGTGGTCGCGATGACCCCGCTCCTCGTCGAACGAACCCAGTGGGCGCGCGCCCTTCACGTTGAGCTCGAGGCCATCATCTCTCCGCTGTCGTCGGCCGAGATCACGACGCTCGCGCTCGCTTCCGGCTTCGCCGAGGAGCTCTTCTTTCGAGGGGCGATGCAGCCGGTGCTGGGACTGCTGATCACCTCGGTGATTTTCGGCGCCGTTCACGTCGGGCCCAAGCCGGTCTTCTTTGCCTGGACGACCTGGGCGTTCGTCATGGGACTTCTGCTGGGGATGATCTTCGAGCTGACCGGTGTGCTCTGGGGCCCGGTTTTGGCACATGTTTGGATCAATCAGCGCAACATGTCCTTCATCCGGCGACATTGACGCTCGAGGCGACGCTTTCTACCCTGAGTCGATACCTGTGGAGACCGACATCAAAACGAGGGTCACTCCCTTCTCCGAGCCTCATATTTCGACCGCGGCCGGCCAGGATTGTCTGGTGGTGATCTACGCGCCGAGTTCCAGCCAATTGGGCAAGCGCTTCTCCTTGGCGGACGGCACGGTGAGGATCGGTCGCGGAGCCGAGAACAACGTCATGCTTCTCAGCGACAGCGTCTCGCGTAGGCACGCGCGCATCGAGGTTAGGTCTGGGAGCTATCATGTCCTCGACATGCATTCGACGAACGGGACGTACGTGAACGACGAGCTCGTGCAGGATCGTCAGCTTCGCCGCGGAGATCAGATCAAGATCGGCGACACGATCATGAAGTTCCTCAGTGGCGCCGACCTCGAATCGCAATACCACGAGACGATTTATCGGATGACCATCATGGATGGGCTCACCGACATCCATAACAAGCGCTACTTCGTGGAGCAGTTGGATCGAGAGCTGTCCCGCGCGACCAGGCATGGGCGTCCGCTGACTTTGGTGATCTGTGACATCGACCACTTCAAGCGTGTCAACGACGAGTTCGGACACCTTGCCGGGGACCAGGTGCTCAAAGAGGTTGCGCAGCTCGCGAAGAGCCGGCTGCGCCCCGACGACGTGATCGCCAGATACGGTGGTGAGGAACTCGCGGTCATTCTTCCAGAGACCGACTTGGCGGGAGGCGTTCGCATTGCCGACGAGCTTCGAAAGATGATCGCTACTGAGACGTTCGTCTTCGAGGACGAAGACATCGACGTGACGATTTCCTGCGGCGTTGCCCAACTCGACCCGACATGGCGCTCCTACGACTTCGTTCGCGCCGCCGACGAACAGCTCTACGAAGCCAAGCGTTCCGGCCGCAATCGCGTCTGCCCTGGCTAGTCAGTCGCCCTGACGAGACGTGCTAGGCTCGGCCGCGATGCGATCGATCGCTGAGGCCCTCACTTCCATGTTGCCGGCGTTTTCTCCCCTTGGGGAGGAAGAGGTGCATCTGACCAAAGCGTCGGGGCGCTACGTGTCTCGCAACGTGATGGCCCGCTTCGACGCCCCCCCCTTTGATAACAGTGCCATGGATGGCTACGCGGTGCGTGCCGCCGACGTCGCCTCCGCAGGCCCGGACAGTCCTGTTCGACTTCCGGTTCGGGGCGAATCCCGCGCAGGAGGGCCGCTGCCCGAGCCTCTCGAGTCGGGCACCGCCTGCCGCATCTTCACCGGCGCGCCGATGCCGAGCCGCGCCGACGCGATCGTCATTCAGGAAGACACCGAGCGTGACGGCGACGAGGTGGTCATTCGGGAATCCTCGCGCGAGGGGGTGTACGTCCGCGCTCAGGGCAGTGACGTGCCATCCGGCACACTGCTCCTTCGGGCCGGCGACCGACTATGGCCCGGAGAGATCGGGCTTCTCGCAAGCCAGAACATCGATCGCGTGCACGTCTTTCGCCGGCCCAGGGTTGCGATCCTCTCGACGGGTGACGAGCTTCGACAGCTCGGCGATGAGCTCGAGCCAGGCACGATCATCAACTCGAACGTCTACGTGCTGAGCGAGATGCTTCGGGCACTGGGGGCCATTCCCCTAGCCCTCCCCGCAGCGCGAGACACGCTGTCCGATATCGAGGCCTCGCTCCGGACGGCGCTCGAGGCGGACGTTGTCATTACGACGGGCGGCGTATCGGTGGGCGAATACGACTTCGTGAACGCGGCGTTCGAGAACGTAGGCATCGAGCCGATGTTTTGGAAGGTCCGCATGAAGCCCGGCAAGCCCACTGCCTTTGCCCTGTACCGGGGCAAACCCGTCATCGGTGTTCCGGGCAATCCGATCAGTGCGATGGTCGCCTTCGAGGTGCTGATCGCCCCCTGTCTGCGGAAGATGCTCGGCGACCCGCAACCACATCCCGAGCCGGTGGTCGCACGGCTAAGAGATTCGTATCGCCGCCATCCTGGCCGCGTCGAGATCGCGCGCGCGGTCGCCACACGGGAGGGGGATGAGATCATCGTGGCCCTCCATCGGCTCCAGGGCTCGGGCTCCCTCCCGTCGTTCGTGGGCGTCAACGCCCTGGTCATCCTGCCCGCCGACAAGGGCGAGTTGGCCGCCGGGGAGAAGGTCGAGGCGATCCTTTGGGGCCCCGGATTGAAGGGTGCCAGCTCGATTTTCGACCAGATCGGCTAGCCGCTTCTGTTGTGATTTCAACTATTTGTGTGTTGTCTTCTTGACTGTTGGATCGCGATCATTATGCTGGCGCTCCCTCAAAGGGGGTCAGAAGAATGAAGAAGACCGAACTGAAGCGGTTTCGCGCCGACCTGGAAGAGAAAAGAGACGCCGTAATTCGGCGTGCGCGCGAGACGATGGACCAGGATATGACCCTGGACGCCTCCGAGCTCCCTGACGAGATGGATCTGGCGTCGAGCGAGTATATGCAGTCGTTCACCTTCCGCCTCCGTGGGCGTGAGCGGGTATTCCTGCAGAAGATCGAGAAGGCCCTCAAGAAGCTCGACGAAGGTGTCTTTGGCGTCTGCGACGACTGCGAAGAGCCCATAAGCGCCAAGCGCCTCGAAGCCCGCCCCGAGACCGAGCTCTGCATCCGCTGCAAGGAAGACCAAGAGCGGAACGAGCGCGACTTCGCGTAGGCTCCCGGCCTACTCCCGATGCACTCGGCGT
>JAFDFW010000384.1 GCA_019309605.1 Deltaproteobacteria bacterium
GCCTCGGGGTTCTGCGCTTCATCGGGGGTGAGGCGAAGTTCGATGGGGCCGTCGATGAGCATGGCGCTTCTACGCTCGTTGCGCGTCGAATTGGGCCACGAGGCCTTCGGCGATTTCCTCAGGTACGGCGTCGTAGTGACTGAGCGTCATGGTGTAGCTTCCGCGCCCCTTGGTCATGCTCTTGAGCGCCGGCTCGTAGTCCATCATGTCGGCCAGCGGAACCGCCGCCTTCACGACGGCTGCGCCGCTGCTCATCACATCGGTTGCGAATACCTTGCCGCGACGGCTTGAAAGATCGCCCGTGATGGCCCCGACGGCGTTTCCAGGCGTGGTCACCTCGACATTGACGACGGGCTCGAGAATATGCGGGCTGGCCTTGAGAAAGGCGTCTTTGAAGGCAAACTTGCCGGCGGTCCTGAAGGCGATCTCCTTGCTGTCGACCGCGTGTGTCTTGCCGTCGAAGACCGTCACGCGCACGTCCTCGATAGGATAGCCCGCGACGACCCCCTGCCGCATGATGTCGCGAATGCCTTTCTCGATGGCCGGCATGTAGCCCTTGGGGATCACCCCGCCGACGATCTTCTCGACGAACTCGAAACCGCCACCTCGTTCGAGCGGCTCGACGCGAAGTTTGACTTCCCCAAACTGGCCGGCGCCGCCACTTTGTTTCTTGTGCCGGTAGTGACCCTCCGCGCGCCCCATGATGGTTTCATGGTACGCAATCTTGGGCAGCTTGGTTTCGACGTCGACACCTTGATTCTTGATGCGCTCGATCACCAGGTTCAAGTGCATCTCGCCCAAGCCATGAAGCACGAGCTCATGCGTTTCCGCATCGAAGCGCGCCCTGAACGTGGGGTCCTCCTCACGGATGCGGGCGAGGACTTCAGCGATTTTGTCTTCGTCGCCGCGGGTCTTGGGCACGACGGCGAGAGCGTGCAAAGGAGTGGGATACGGCAGCGCCTTGTGGTGCACATGGTCCAGTGCGTGATCATCGTGAAGGACGTCGCTCAGGTGTAGGTCTTCGAGCTTGGCAATCGCGCCCATGTCCCCCGCAACGATTTCCGTCACCGACTCGCGTTGCTTCCCTTGCATCTGAAAGAGGTGGCCTAGCCGAATTGGCTTCTTCCCCTCTCCAACGAAGAGCTGGTCACCGGCCTTTACCGTGCCCTGGTAGACTCGAAGGAAGCAGAGCTTACCGAGGTAGGGGTCAGCCGTGACGTGGAACACGCGGGCGAGGAGGGTCTTGCTTGCGTCGTCGGAGTAGACGAACGGAGTTTCGTCTTCCCCCTCGCCAACGAAAAACGGGCGCGCGTTGCCCTCGGGCGGGCTCGGGAAGTGTCGAACGATGATGTCGAGCAGCGCGTCGACCCCTGCGCCGCTCAGGGCGTCGGTGAAACACACGGGGATCACGTGCGCCTGATCCATCGCGCGCTCGAACGGCTCGTGAAGGGCTTCGTAGTTCGGCTCTTCGCCCTCGAGGTATCGCTCCATGAGCGCGTCGTCGATCTCGACGATTTGATCGAGCAATTCGGTGTGAAAGCCGGGGACTGGGCCGAGGTCGCTGTCGCCCTCCCCATTCAGCAAACAATCGATGACAGCCGCGCCGTTGTCCGCCGGTAGGTTGATCGGAAGGCAGCCACGGCCGAACGCTTCTTTGAGCCCATTCAAGAATGGCCCGAGGCGGGCGACACCTTCCCCGATGTGGCTCACCACGATCGCAACCGGTAGATCCAGGTCGTGCGCCAGGTTCACCAGGACTCGGCTCATGCTGTCGATCCCGACCTCCGGATCCATGACGAGCACCATCGTCTCGGCAGCGGGAAGACATGCAATCGCCTGTCCGACGAAATCAGGCGCACCCGGGAGGTCGAGAATGTTGATGCGCTTCCCCTGATGCGTGGCGTGCAGGAGTGTCGAGTACACGGAGTAGTGGTGCGCTTGCTCTTCTTTCTCGAAGTCGCTCGCCGCAGTGCCGCTGTCGACTTTGCCTTGGCGGCTGATTTCGCCAGCGTGAAACAGAAGCGCTTCGGCGAGGGTGGTTTTGCCGCTTGAGCGCGAGCCAGCGAGGAGCACGTTGTGGATGTCGGCGGTACCGAAGGCGGGCATGCACGGGTATGAAGCAAATGTTTGGCGAAACGCAAGCCAGCCTGGGCAAACGAGGAAACCGGCGACATCAAGCCGTCACGGTGCGTTCACTCGCCACCAACCCGGTTCGGATCTCTTGCATTTCTTTTCCTGGTGTCTGCGACTTCGACCCAGATGGGCTTCTGCTGGTTCTGCGACTTCGACCCAGCTTTCTGTTAGAATTTAGAAAAGTACATTATTTCAGCGGTTTAGACCCGCTCACGGTCAGGGGAACCGGGACCCTTGCGGGTCATCAGAGAATCTTCTAAAGCCGGGAAGCAAATCCTAGGAGCCATCCTAAATGAGCCGTACCCGTACTGTCCGTCTCCCGGAACACACCGTCGAAATCGTTAGCGATGCCGGCGAAGGTGCACAAAAAGCAGCCATTGCGTTTGCCCAGCTCTGCGCCAAAACAGGCAACGGCCTTTGGACCGTGGAGATCATCCCCTCCGAGATCCGGCCCCCGCCGCATACGATCGGAAGCGCGAGCGGCAACCGCATTCGCCTTGCCGAGCGAAGCCAGGTCACGAATGCCGGCAACCTCGCGAACGTGGTGCTGGCCTTTAACGAAATGGCCCTGCTCTCGCGCCTCGAAGCCGGAAGTCTAGCCGACGACGTTCTCGTGCTGATCGACGATCAGTGGGCCACTCACGACGTCGAGGCGTATCAGCTTTCCTACCGCGAGGCCCTCGACACATTCCGAGCGCGGGGGGCGACCATCATCGAGATCCCGCTGCAAAAGGAAACGCTCCGCCACGTCGAGGATGCAGAACAGGGCAAGAACATGTTTGCGGTGGGCGTTTTGTGCGCCCTCTACTGCAAGGACGTGAATCTCCTCAAGAACGTGATTCGCGGCATCTTCGAGAAGAAAAGCCGCGAGGTGATCGAGACGGCCGTGAAGCTCGCAGGCGCCGGTTATGAATACGGCATCGCGCACTTGGAAGAACGCTTCGAAGTCCAGTCTCTCCCGACAGATGTCCCGAAAGTGGCGATGAACGGGAACACCGCGCTCGCGCTCGGCGCCGTCTCGGCCGGATTCGAGATGTGCTCGATGTATCCGATCACCCCGGCGACCTCCGCTTCGCACGAATTGTCGGAGATCTTCGAAGCCTTCGGTGGCTTCGTCCATCAGGCCGAAGACGAGATCGCCGCAATCGGGGTCGCGCTCGGCGCCTCCTACGCCGGAAAGACCGCGCTGACGATCACCTCGGGGCCAGGCATGGCCTTGAAGACGGAGTTCCAGGGCTTGGCCGTGATCACCGAGACACCACTCGTCATCGTTGATGTTCAGCGGGGCGGGCCCAGTACCGGGTTGCCTACCAAGATCGAGCAAGCGGATCTGCTTCATGCGATCTATGGCGCTCCCGGGGACGCACCCAAGGTGGTGATGGCGCCGAGTACGATCGAAGAGTGTTATTACATTCTTTCCGTCGCA
>JAFDFW010000385.1 GCA_019309605.1 Deltaproteobacteria bacterium
GAAGGGTCGAATCATCTGCGAGTGGCAGGTGTAGCAACCCTCTCGAAGGAAGACGTCGCGGCCTTCGAGCTCGAGCGGCGTGTACGGGACGTTCTTGGTGGTGCGAATCGACTCGGGCACGGAGATGACCATCGGGATGATCTCGGCGACACCACCGACCAACACGCCAATGACCACCAACACGGTGAACACGCCAGCACGCCCTTCGAGCGCGCGGTGCCACGAGACCTTTTCGTCGCCGCGATTGCGCATCGAAACGGCAATGGCCGCCACGCCCCAAATGACTGCGGCGATCGCGAGCACGGTGCTCATGAGGCCGTCGAACAGTGCCATCCCGAAGAGGAGCGACATCACGATGATCGCAGCCATCACGGGCTGACCGAAGAGGAGTTTCGGCCAAGGGATGTCGCGCTCGCGCGGTTCGGTCACGACGGCCACTTCGATCTCGCCGTCCACTGGGGCGCCACTCTTGGCGGTCTTGATGAGGTTCCATGCCATCAGGATAAAGCCCCCGATGTAGAGGAGGCCGCCGGTGAGGCGCGCCCAGTACATCGGTTTGATGGCGAGGAGGGTCTCGACGAAGTTCGGGTAGAGAAGCCCACCGGTCTCGCTGACCGCGCGCCACATCAGACCCTGCGTGATCCCCGCAACCCACATCGAGATGACGTAGAGAAGGATACCCACGGTCGCGATCCAGAAGTGGAAGTTCGCGGCCGCGCGCGAGTGGAGCTTCGTCCCGTAGAGCCTGGGAACCAGCCAGTAGAACATGCCGGCTGCCATGAGGCCGTTCCAGCCCAGGCCGCCCGCATGGACGTGACCGATGATCCAGTCCGTGTAGTGCGCAAGGCCGTTCACGCTCTTGATGCTCAAGAGCGGGCCTTCGAAGGTGCTCATGCCGTAGAACGTCACGCCAGCCGCGAAGAACTTCAGGACGGGATCGGAGCGTAGCTTGTCCCATGCGCCTCGGAGGGTGAGCAGGCCGTTCAGCATACCGCCCCAGCTTGGCGCCCAAAGCATCAAGCTGAAGACCATGCCGAGGCTCTGTGCCCAGTCGGGCAGGGCGGTGTAAAGCAAATGGTGAGGACCGGCCCAGATGTAGAGGAAGACCAGGCCCCAGAAGTGGACGATCGACAAGCGGTACGAGAAGATGGGCCGCTCCGCTGCCTTCGGCAGGAAGTAGTACATGATGCCGAGAATCGGCGTGGTCAGGAAGAAGGCGACCGCGTTGTGGCCGTACCACCACTGCACCAGCGCGTCCTGGACGCCCGCGAAGACCGAGTAACTCTTGAAGGGGCCGACCGGAATCTCGAAGCTGTTGACGATGTGCAGAACGGCAACTGTGATGATGGTTGCGATGTAGAACCAAATCGCGACGTACAAATGCTTCTCGCGCCGCTTGCCCAGGGTCCAGAAGAAGTTCACTGCGAACACGACCCAGATGAGGGCGATCGAAATGTCGATCGGCCACTCGAGCTCTGCGTATTCCTTACCGGTCGTGATGCCGAGTGGCAGGCTGACGGCAGCGGCGACGATGATCAGCTGCCAACCCCAAAAATGGATGCCAGACAAAATGTTGGAAGCTAACCGCGCCTTTACGAGCCTCTGCGTCGAGTAATAGATGCCTGCGAAAAGCATGTTGCCGACGAACGCGAAGATGACGGCGTTGGTGTGCAACGGCCTCAAGCGGCCAAACGACAAGAACGGCGGCAAGTTCGCCGGCCAAAACGCCAACTGCAGGGCGATGATGATCCCGACCAGCATACCGACGATGCCGAACAGCACCGACGCCCACAAAAACTGGCGAACGACCTTGTCGTTATAAACGATCCGCTGAGTTTCCATGCTCGTCTTCTTCCCTCTCCGTCATTGGGGTCCTCGGCATTTCGTCGTCAAGCGGGAGCAGGGCAAGGCGATCGGCTTGATCGAAGGTGCCTTGCCGCACCGTCCACGCGAAGAACGCCACCGCGACGCCAACCAGCACCACGCAAACGAAAATCAGTAAGATCAAGATCTCCATTTCACCACGGTGTACGCGAGCGTGATGAGCGAGCTGAGCGGCATTAGCACAGCGGCCACCCAAGGCCGCATGAATCCTGCCATCGCGAGCGATACGGCGACCAAGTTGTAAGTGATTGCAAACGCGAGGATACGGCGCACCACCTTCGCGAGCATATTTGAAGCGCGCAGAACTTGCGCCACCGGATGCAAGCCGGGGGACACGAAGTAGAAGTCACATCGTGAGGCCATGAAGGGTCGATTCACTGCGGGTGTGCCCGAGCAAGCTGCTTCTCGCATGGCGACCTGGTCGTTCAGTCCGTCGCCCACGAGCAAGGTGTGTGCCGGCTCGTGATCTCGAACGTAGGTCGCCTTTTGTTCAGGGTCGTGGCCGCCGATGCACACCGCCTCGGCCATGCCCAGGCTCGCACCGAGGGTGAGCACGCGCGAGGGGGCATCCCCACTCAGGATCGCGAGCTGATAGCCGTCGCTTTCGAGCCTGGCGATCTCGGCGCGCGCTCCTGGCCGCAGTTGCTCGTCGGTATGCAGGGCGGCCAGAACCTTGCCGTCGATCGAAAACACGACGTCACCATCGCCTACCGTTCCGGGGGAGGCCCAGGCGGGTGCACCCAGCTTGTACAGGTGCCCCAGCTCTGCGGCGCTCGTGCCGTAGCCCGTCCGCTCTTCGACTTCGAACTCGCGCAGGCGCGCGGCAGGGTGTCCTTCGAGGGCGCGTCGGACCGCCACGCTTTTCGGGTGAGCGCTACGCGCGACCATGCTGTAGAGCAGGGTGATCTCGCGGTCGGACAGCGTCTCGAGCGCGGCCGGATCGACGACTTCGAGCATGCCCGTGGTGAGGGTGCCGGTCTTGTCGAAGACAATGCGGGTCATCGTGCGCACGCGGTCGAGGAAGTCGCCCACCCGCACGAAGATGCCGGCGCGGCGCAACTGGGTGAGCACGAGCTCGTAGGCGAGCGGCGCGGCGATCCCGAATGCGCACGGACAGGTGACGACCAATACCGCGGTGCCAACCTCGATGGCCCTGAGCGGCTCTCCCGTTCGCCACCACCAGTAGCTGACCCCCGCGGCGGCGAGCGTGACGACGCCGATGACGTAGTATCGTGAAAGCTGAGACCACCAACGCGTGGCCAAGGGGCCGTCGCCTTTCGAGGCGGGGTCGCGGCCGAGGAGCCCCACCAAAGACGAAGCGGCGAAGTTGGTGTTCGCGATACCGGAGAAGGCCTTCGTGCCGACGTTGAACGCTCCGGCGGGCACGACATCCCCGCTTTCGAAGCGCCGCGGCCGGCTTTCACCGTCGATCCAGTCGAGAGAGCAACTCGCCGCCTGGTCGAGCACGCGAAGCTCCACTGGAATGAGGTCTCCCGGGGCGATCAGAAGTTGGTCTCCCTTCTCCACACCGATGCAATGCACGATCCGCACGACCCCGTCTTTGATCTCACGTGTCAGCAGGCTCTCGGTGCCGTCGTCGGCGAGAAGCTGTGCACGATTGCGTTCGAGCATGCGTTGTTGAAGCCAGCGGCCTGTCAGCATCAGTGCGACGAACACCGTGAGCGTATCGATGTAGGCCGCATGGCCTGAAGCGAAGAAGAAGGAATAGGTCGAACCCGCAAAGGCGAGCGCGATGCCCAATGCGATGGGAACGTCGAGGTGGAGGACCCGCTTTCGGATGGCACGCAGGGCAGACCCGATGAACACCGAGCCACCGATGATGACGGCGAGGACGCCTGCGGCGTAGCTCAACTGGTTGAGCAGCTCGTAGATCGGACCTTCGCGCAGCCCGAGGTAGATCGCAGCGGCAAACAGCATCACGTTGCCCGCTAACGCTGCGCAGATCCCGACGCGCAACAGCAAGTCGTCCGAAGGCCTGGCGCCCGAGGCTCTGGCAGGGCCCAACAAGTATCCGAGGCCCTCGACCGAGTCGACCCAGTCCGAAAGAGGGAAGCCGCCCGACACACGAAGATCGACCCGGCCGAGCGCTGGATTGATCGACATGACGCCGGTTTTCGCACCCCCATTCCGGCGGAAGAGCTCCTCGAGCAGCCAGACGCAGGCGGCGCAATGAATGCCCTGGACATCGAGCTCGAGGCGGGTGATGCCGTCATCTGCGGCCCGTTCCTCTTCGATCAGCTCCAGCCACTTGTGGTCGATTCGACGGGATTCCAGGTCCGCAGGCGGAAGTCCGGGGCCGCGACGAAGATCGTAATACCGGGTGAGGCCCGCCTTGGTGAGGATTCCGTGCACCGCGCGACAGCCCCGGCAGCAATATGGAGCAAACGCGTCATCAACCAGAGGTTGCGCACAGTGATCACAGCGGGACGCGGAAGGCAGGGACTGCCGCGTAGGAACATCGCGGACGGCTGGCTGAGGAGTGGTCACGGCGAATGGGAAGGATGATGGTGGGCTTCGTGATCTTGCGGGTCGCCCGCAGGTGCGTGGCACGATGAGGTGTCGCCCGTGCGCAGAGCGTGAACGGGGCGGATCACGAACAGGATTGAGCCGAGTGCGAGGACGGCTGCGAGCACGCGCGCCGTACCTGGCTTAGGGCGTCGGGCGAATCGTTCGAATACCCATGTCGCTGCTACCAAGCCGACGCCGCTCACCACGGCGAACGCGAGCATGCTCAGCGACCCGAGCATGGTGGAGCCCATGGACGCCGCTATCAGCACAGCTGCGGCCAATGCGCCACACGGAAGCAGTGCGGTGCCGAGACCGACGAAGAACGGATGGCGGCCTAGTCCTCCAAGCGCGCGAGAAACCGCGGATGGCTTCGAACCGTCGTCTTTGGTTCGCAAGGTCACCAGCGGTTGGTTGGGTCGGCGCCACAGGCGAACCGCTGCGAGGCCGAGACCGAGCGCAAGCGACCAACTCAGGAGCGCGCTGCCCCAAGCGTGCGGAAGGCTCACCGCGGTTGCGCTGCCGATCGTCCCGGCGATTGCGCCGAGCACCGAGTAGCTGATGAAGCGCCCCAGCTGGTAGCGGCCTTGCCCGGACACACCGGGCCGCCCACTGCAGGCGTATGCAGCCAGTGGTCCGCACATGGCCGTGCAATGCGGAACCGATGCGAGGCCCGCGGCAGCCCCGGCAATTACGGCGATCCACATGCGGCCCCCTTAGAGTCGAACCTTAGATCGGTCACGTTGCAACCGGCACGCCATAGCATTGCGAGTCCACATATACCCGAATACGCACATATTGCGGCCTGGCCTTTCATACGTGCAGAAAATGCGATGGATCGTGGGGCAGCGGGTGCTATCTCCAAAAAGCCATGGGCACCGCACAACGTAAGATGATCCCCCGCGAGCACGGCGCCTACGCGGAGCTTCTATTCCCGATCGTCACCGTCTTTCTGGGCGGCTCGCCCACGACCTCGACCTGGCTCCTGGCCGTCGGCGCCATCGCGTGCTTCCTCGCGAACGAGCCCGCGAACGAGCCTCTGCTCGTGTTGGTCGGGCAGCGGGGCAACCGCACGAAGCGCGAAGAGAGCGACCGTGCCAAACGCGCGCTCCTGCTCTTCTTCTTGGTGGCGATCGGCGCCGGCGTTGCGGGGCTCTTGCTCGCCACCACGGCGGTCCAGTACGCGGTGAGCGTGCCACTCCTGCTGGGCGCTGGGCTGATGATGTTGGCCGTTCAAGGGCTCGAGCGCAGCATGTTGGGCGAGGGGCTTGCTGCCGCGACGCTCTCGTCGATAGCGATTCCCCTTGGGCTTTCTGCAGGTCTTGGCCTTAGAGCGACGCTTGCGGTAGTCCTGATCTGGTTGGTGACCTCCCTTTTGGGGACGGCGGAGGTGCGACTGACCATTGCGCGCACCAAGGCCAAGACGGACGAGGAGTTCGCGCGCGTGCGTTTCAAACGCGCGCTGTTGGTTTTGGTGTGTCTGGCGATCATCGCCGTCGGGGTGATAGCGCCCTATGGGTCTAGGGTTGGTCTTTGGATTCTTGCTGCGGCGGTGCCCGTGGCGCTTGTCGTCCTCGCGATGGCCGCCCTTCGGCCAACCGCCCGCCGGCTGCGTCTCATGGGGTGGAGCCTCGTCGCTGCGAACCTTTGCTCACTAATAGCGGTGGTCATCACGCTAAAGATCATTCAGGATTTCAAGGCGGTGGAACCAACTCTGCCGTTCCCCATGTTCTAGCCCCGTAACGGGCGACTTGGATAGGAGAAGCTTGTGCTTGCAAAAGATGTCATGACCGAAAACCCCGTGACCGCGGCAGAGCTCATGTCTGTCGCCGAAGCGCTGGGGCTGCTGTATGAGCTCGATGTCCGGCACCTTCCGGTGGTCCGCGGTCGCGAGCTCGTAGGCATCATCAGTGACCGCGACCTCC
>JAFDFW010000386.1 GCA_019309605.1 Deltaproteobacteria bacterium
AAGAATCGTCTGAAGCGCCGACTCCCCCGGCGCTGCGGAGCTCACCGGAGCCGCGGGAGCAGCCTGCTCGCCGCTGACCTGCTCGCCATCGCTCCGCAGAACGTACCAGGCGCCGACGAGCACAGCCGCTCCGATCAGCAAGTACTTGAGAATTGAGCTCATTTGTTGCCTTCCCCCGATATTTGGGTGGTACGGAGGCTACCAAAACTCGGTCAGGTAAGATACTCCTATGCGTCCTATGAAGCCGCTTGGAACCGTCGACACGAGCTTCCTGCTCATCGAGAACCGCACCATGCCGATGCACACGGGCGGTCTCATGTTGTTCAGCTACCCCGAGGGGGCACACGAGGACTGGCTGCACCGAACATTCTCGGCCAATGATGACCCGGATGCCGTGCAGTATCCGTTCAATCAGAAGCTCGCATGGCCTCTTCGGCGACTCGGTCTGCCGCACTGGGTGACCGACCATGACCTCGACACCCACTTCCACGTGCGTCACTCCGCGCTTCCGAAACCGGGCCGTTACCGGGAGATGTTCTCGCTCGTCTCTCGTCTCCACAGTACGCGCTTGCATCGCGACCGCCCGCTCTGGGAAGCGCATATCATCGAGGGCGTCGAAGAGAACCGATTCGCGCTCTACGTGAAAACGCATCACTCGATGATCGACGGCGTAGGCGCGATGCGAATGCTGCGCGATTGCCTGAGCAGCGACCCAGACGAGCAAGACATGCCTGCTCCCTGGAACATGCCTCGCCCGCGGTATGAGAGCAACGGCTCACAGAACGCACGTGGCGTCGTGGCCGCAACGGCAGGGGCGATGGGAGGCGTGCTCAAATTCGCGTCCGCCGTTCGGGACCGCAACGAACACGGCATGATGGCGCCCTTCCAAACTCCACTCACCATCCTGAATGGAAGAGTCACCGGCTCGCGCCGATTCGTCGCGCAGTCGTGGTCACTGTCGCGCATTAAGAAGGTAGCCAAGGCGCTCAACGCCACGGTCAACGACATCGTCCTCGCGATGTCGGGCGGCGCACTACGACGGTACCTCATCGACCAGGACGCCCTTCCCGACGAGCCGCTCACGGCGATGACCCCGGTCTCGTTCCGCCCGGCCGATGCAGATGTCGAGGGCAACTCTTTCTCGGTCTTGTTTGCGACGCTGGCCACCGAGCTTGGAGACCCGATGGACCGGCTGCGAGCCATCCAAAAGTCGATGGGAGAGGGCAAGCGCTTGTTCCGAAGCATGAACAGCGCCGACATCCCGATCTTCACGAGCATCATCGCGCTGCCGGTCGTCCTCCCCCACTTGCTGCGGCTCTCTGGACGAACACGGCCGACCTTCAACGTCACGGTCTCGAACGTCCCCGGCCCGCGGGAAAAGCTCTATTGGAACGGCGCTCCGCTCGAGGGAATGTACCCCTTGTCGATCGTGACGCAGGGCCAAGCGTTGAATATCACTGCCACGAGCGTCGCCGACAGCCTCGATTTTGGGATAGTTGCTTGCCGCCGTTCGGTGCCGAGCGCACAGCGTTTGATCGACCACCTCGACGAAGCGCTGGTGGAGCTCGAGCGCTGCGCCTCGGTCGCCTAGTTGGTTACGGACAGACCGCCCCGCCCTCGCAAATCGAGCCGTCCGTGCAGGGATCGAAGGCAAAGAAGAGACTGCCCTGGTTGCCCTGCGGATCGGTCGCGATCGCATCGGTTCCCCGGAGGCCGGGATGATCGTTGCACATCAGGGTCGTGACGGCCGCGTTGATGCTAGTGCACTCGCCCCCCGGCCAGCCCGAATCCGAATACGTCAGCTCCGACACATCCGTGTCCGCGTCGGTGGCGGTGATCGTAACCACGATCTCTCCCGGCTCCCCGAACACGCACGGCTGGTCCCAGACCCACTCGATCTTCTCGATCACGGGGGCCACGCCACCGGTGCCGGCTGTTCCACCGGTCCCAGCAGAACCTCCAGCGCCCGCGCTGCCGCCGGTCCCCGCCGTGCCGCCAGACCCAGCCGTACCGCCAGAGCCAGCTGTACCGCCAGACCCAGCCGTGCCGCCGTTGCCACCTGAGCCCTCTTCGTCATTGCAGCCAATAGAAGCCGCAGCCAAGGCGCAAACGCATACAACCAACACAAACAAAGAACGCATGAAAACCTCCCCAAACTCGAGGACGCCTACCATCGGACGCGCCCCGTGAACCAGTGGAGTTCGGACCCTGCACGTCGCGTGCCACTGCAGTTGCCCACGTTCTTTGAGGGCCTTCTTGCATCGTGATGCGCAAGTTCTGCGTTTTGGGCCTGTGAAACGCATGTCCTGCGCGAGCTCCATGGCTCCGGTGCGGTCCCACCTTCACCCGAAGCACCGATCGCGCATGACCCAATCAGCCCACAGAAGCGCCCCGGAGGGCTCGTTCGACGATCTCGGAAACGTCCTTCGAGCTCGCCGGTTCCGATGCAATGCGTTCGAGCTCGGCCTTCATTAGCTGGCTGCGGCGAGGCTCGTAGCGTCTCCACTGATTGAAGCTGGAGACGATGCGCGCGGCGACCTGCGGATTGATCGCGTCGAGCACGAGGATTTGGTCGGCGATGAACCTGTACGCCTGGCCATCCACCCGGTGGAAGCCAACAGGATTGCCAGCCGCAAACGCATACAGCAGCGAACGAGCGCGGTTGGGATTCGCAAGATTGAAGTCCGGGTGCTGCGACAGCGTGACCACCCGCTCGAATGCAGCGGGCGCGCTCGACATCGCTTGCATGCGAAACCACTTGTCCAGCACGAGCGGCTCATCGCGCCAGCGCTCGTAGAACTCACCGATCGCGCGGTCGGTTTCAGGTGAGCTGAGATCGACCAGGCTCATGAAGGCGGCCTCGTAGTCGGTCATGGCCGTCGCGGCGCCGAACTGCTCCGCGGCCAGACCGATGGTTTCCTGCTCCTCCAACGCAACGAGGTAGCGAAGTGCGCGATTCTTGATGCGACGACGGTTGATCTGCATCTTGTCGATGGCGTCGGTGCCACGTGCGTGCTGCTCGTAAGTGCGGTTCAATTCCTCTCGAAGCGCGGTGGCGATTCCGCGGACGACGAAACGCCGCGCGCGGTGGACCGCATCCGGATCAACGACATCCAGCTCTTGCGCCAGCAACTCCTCCGATGGAAGCGTCAGCGTCAGCGATTTGATCGACCCATCGAGGTTCGGATCCAAAAGCACTTTCTGGAACGCCCGCACGAGTCCAGCGTCGAGCTCGAGAGGCTCGTCTTCGAGTGCTCGTTCCACGAGCCGAAGCAAGATGCGTTTGGCTAGGCCCTGACCGGCTTCCCAGCGGTTGAACGGATTGGAGTCGTTCGCCATCAGGAAGGCGAGCTCCTCGTCTCCGCGCTCGATCTGCAACTTGATGGGCGCCGAAAAATCTCGCCCGATCGAGGCGACGGGGCGCTCGGACACATTCTCGAACGTGAACGTCTGCTCCGCCTCGGTGAGCTCGAGCGTGCGAACCGTCCCAGGGATGTCCTTGCCGTCCGCGCCCAACAGACCCACCCGCACGGGAACGGGAACCGGCAAGGGC
>JAFDFW010000387.1 GCA_019309605.1 Deltaproteobacteria bacterium
TAGTGGCGTACACCGCCAAAGACATCGACGTTCTCGAAGGCTTGGATCCGGTTCGCAAGCGGCCTGCGATGTACATCGGAGGGACCGACGCCCACGGCTACCACCACTTGCTTTGGGAAATCCTCGACAACTCGGTCGATGAAGCGATCAATGGTCACGCGTCCCGCATCGAGGTGGCGCTCGATGCCGATCACCGCGGCGCCACCGTCACCGACAACGGCCGCGGCATCCCGGTTGACACACATCCCAAGTTCAAGAAGTCGGCGCTGGAGCTCATCCTCACGACCTTGCATGCCGGCGGCAAGTTCGAGGGCAAGAGCTACCAAGTGGCGGGCGGCCTTCATGGCGTGGGCGCCTCGGTCGTGAACGCGCTCTCTTCCGACTTGACGGCCACCGTTTGGCGTGGCGGCAAGACCTACTCGCAGCCTTACAAGCGCGGCAAGGCGAGCGGAAAGCTCAAGCAAGGTGGGAAGACCAGCAAGCGCGGCACTTCGATTCACTTTCGGCCCGACGCCGACATCTTCGGCAAGCGTGCTGCATTCGACACCAAGCGCGTCGCCGAGCGCCTCGAGGCGAAGACCTATCTTCATCGAGGCCTCAAGATCCTCTTCGTCGACGAGAAGACCGGTGAGCGTGAGGAGTTCGAGCATCCGGGTGGCATCGTCGACTTTCTCGACAAGCTGGTGACCGAGCGCGGGAAACCGTCTGTGCACAGCGAAGCGTTTACCTCCGAGCATGAGGACCCGCCGCGGTTCGAGGTGGCGTTGCGTTGGACCGAGGCCACGGACGAAGTGATTCGGTCATACGCCAACGGCATCCCGACGGGCTCGGGCGGCACGCACGAGAACGGGTTCAAGCAGGGGCTCTCCAAGGCCATCCGCAACCACATGGACACGCAGAAGCTCATGCCCAAGGGTGTGAAGGTCACCGCGGATGACATCCGCGAAGGCCTCGTGGCCTTGGTCAGCGTGTACGTGGAAGAACCGCAGTTCCAAGGGCAGACCAAGGACCGGCTCAACAACCCCGAGATCACGGCCCAGATCGAGACCTCGGTGCGCACCGCGTTCGAACAGTGGTTGCTCAACAACAAGACTTCGGCCGAGTCGATCATCGCGCGGGTGATCATCTCGTCGCGAGCGAGGGCTGCAAGCCGCGCGGCGAGTCAGCAGGTTTCACGCAAGACCGCGATAAGCCATCGGTTGAACCTTCCCGGCAAGCTCGCCGATTGCTCCAGCACCAACCCCGACGAGAGTGAGCTGTTCCTCGTCGAGGGCGACAGTGCTGGCGGCAACGCGAAACAGGGGCGTGATCGTAAGACGCAGGCGATTCTGCCGCTGCGGGGCAAGGTCTTGAACGCGGAGCGCGCGACGCAGGCACAGATCCTCGGTAACCGTGAGCTCCAGGACATCGTGAGCGCGCTCGGATGCGGGATCGGCAAGGACTTCGATATCTCGAAGCTGCGCTACGGCCGTGTGTTCTTATTGATGGATGCGGACGTTGACGGTCATCACATCGCGACGCTATTGCTCACCTTCTTCTTTCGCATGCTCCCCGGGCTCGTGAGGGCCGGGCATGTCTTCTTGGCGCAACCGCCGCTCTATCGCATCGACATCGGCAAGCAGGTGCATTGGGCGCTCGACGATGAAGAGCGCGACCGCATCATCGGCGACGCGCCGGGGAATGCGAAAGTCGAGATCAGCCGGTTCAAGGGCCTCGGCGAAATGACCGCAGACGAGCTTCGTGAGACCACGCTCGACAAGACCCGGCGAAGGGCTTTGCGGGTCATGGTCGATGGGGAGCTAGAGGCGGATCGCGTCTTCAGCGAGCTCATGGGCAAGGACCCTGCGGCACGCTACCAGTTCATCATGGAGCAGGCGCCCACAGCAGAGGACGTCGAGCTCGACGTCTAGTCGAGAAACCGCCATCCGGTTTTTTGACCGGACCCGCGCGTTCTGGTTGAACCACTTCAGGAAGTACTTCGATAACTCGAGGGAGTGGTAATGCAGTCGACTTGTCATGTATGCGAGAAGAGCTTCGAGGCGCGCTTTCGCTACCAGGTTCGCGAGGAGAACGGGCAGTACATCTACATATGCTCGACCTCGTGCCAACAGAAGTTGTTGATGGGAGAGGATGGCGTTCACGCCTGTGACACCTGCGGCGCTACATTCGAGATCGAGTTTCCGTATCAAATGAGTGTGAGCGACGGCCGTCGCCAGTACTTCTGCACGACCGCATGCCGCGAGCGCGGTGAGCAGCGTCATAGTGAGGTCGGCCCCGTGCGCGCGACGCCGAAGCGCATTGCGGTGTTCAACCACAAGGGCGGCACCGGGAAGACCACGACGTCGATCAATTTGGCTGCTGGTTTGGCGGAATCTGGGCGTCGGGTGTTGCTCATCGACGCGGACGGGCAGGGCAACGTCGGAGCGTCGCTCGGAATCGCCGGGGAGCGCTCGCTTTATCATGTGCTCGTGAACGGGGCGAAGGCCGCGGAGGTTGCGGTTCCGGTTCGAGAGGGGTTGGATGTGTTGACGTCCAACGAGTCGCTCGCTGCAGCAGAGCTTTACCTCGCTGAGCGTCCGAACCGCGATCGTATCATGCGCGAGCGGTTGGGCGACGCGTGTCGTGACTACGACACGGTCGTCATTGATTGTGCGCCGGCGCTGTCGCTAATGAATCAGAACGCGATGGTCTATGCGGACAGCCTCGTGGTCCCGGTTGCGTGCGACTACCTTTCGTTGGTGGGTGTGAAGCAAGTTCTGAGGACGATCCGCAACGTACGCGAGCTGCTTCAACACGACGTGCAGCTTCTGGGCGTGTTGCCGACCTTCTTCGACGTGCGCAATCGAATATCGCGAGAGGCAATCCTGACGATGCGTGAGCACTTCGAGGGCCGCTGCTATGATCCGATTCGAATCAATACGAAGCTCCGCGAGGCTCCGAGCGCGAAGCAAACGATCTTCGAGTACGCGCCGAAGAGTCATGGCGCGGAGGACTACAGGCGTTTGGTGCAACGGGTGACCGCCATTGCCGCGACTGGGAAGAGAGCGCAAAAGCGGGCCGCGCTTTCGGTCGCATCTTAGGGAGGGGACATGAAGAGACGGGATGCAACAGGGGTAAACGAGGTTCTCGAAGAAGACGAGGTAAGCGCGGTTCTGCGCGACACCTTCTACGGTGGAAAGGCCGGGAAGCGCAGCCCGGCCAAGCCGAAAAAGAAGAAGCCAGACCATTACGATGTGATCTGCATCTCCCTCTACAAGGAGGACCTGGGCCGGCTCGACAAGATGGTGGCCAAGCTAAAAAAGCAGGGCCACCGTAGGATCAGCCGCAGCGCCCTCATCCGGTTCGCCCTCGACCAGGTCGATATCGGGGACTTCCCGCGCGCCTACTAGCGTGCCGTCACCGGGGCGCTATACTCGCGGCCAATTTTTACGGTCCTTTGGGAGGTTCCGGTGACTGACAGCATCCTACGGGAAGCACTGACCTTCGATGACGTGTTGCTCGTGCCGGCGTACGCGGATTTTCTGCCCGCAAATGCGGACGTTTC
>JAFDFW010000388.1 GCA_019309605.1 Deltaproteobacteria bacterium
CCGTAGCGGATTCTCCTGCAAAACCGGGCGTTGTCGCTGGCACGGCTGATGCACCTACGTAACCGCACTTAGGGCGCTCGGTGCCAGAAACCGAGGTGGGTTATGCGTTCCTTGGTCCGATTTCTAAGCGTCTGCGCGTTGGGCGTGATGCCGCTGGTCGGGTGTAGCGAGCCTGGTGGTGCCCGGATCGAGGAAGAGCCCTGCCGGTTTCCGCTTTCCGACTACTGCGAGGGCGCTGAGTGCCCGAGCTGGGACCAGGCCGTTGCAAAGGCCGAGGAGGACGGCAGGCAGGAACCGGAGTGGTGCTGGGTGGTATCCGGAGCGTGCGCAAACCTTCGGTACATCATGACCGGCGTCGGGCTTGGCGGCGTTCTTCAGTACTTTGACGACTCGGGCGCGCTCGTTGCGAGGAAAGTGTTCGAAGACGCGCCCGACTTCTGCAACGATACCTCCTTCGACAAATGGTACGGGGCTCCCCCTAATTGCGAGCAAGAGCCATCGCGGAACTTCTGCATGGGCTGGGGCGAGGAGTATTGCGCCGCTGTCGAGCAGTGCGGTAGCGGCAGCGAAGCCGAATGCTTGGCCCGCTACGATGACCTAGCATGCTGGGGCAGTTGGAATAGCTACGTGGGCTGCTTCAGGGGTGACGGCACATGCGAGAGCTGCGCGGAGCGTCTCCCCGAGTGGCAGGAATGCACTGCGCCGCAACCGGGGAGGTTGTCATGAGGCTTGTCTTGGCGATGGTGCTCGCAGGGTTGGTGGCCTTGCCCCTGAGCGTGAGCGCACAAGCCGTTGAAGAAGGCGCGACGTCGAAGCCGAGTGCAGAGGAGTCCACGCCTTCCGCTGAGCCAGCACCGGAAGAGCCTGCGTTACAGCTAAAACTGGACGATGCGGGTGTTGAAGTTGTGCCAAGTGGGTACGTCGAAATGAAGCTTCGCCAGCGTGCGTCGAAAGCGCGTACGTGGCTTATCGCCACCGGCGTGGTGACCGCCATAGGAGTGCCTCTTCTGGCAGTCGGCCTCACCTACGATCGGCGACAGCCACCATCGGAGGGCTTCGACTTAGACTTAGACTTTACTGGAGTTGCCCTGGCAACCGTAGGTGGGATAATGGTTCTCGGTGGGGTTTTCGGAATGGCTGTGAGCGGTGGCACGTTGGGCGCGAGCAAGCGAAAGCTGCGCAGGCTGCAGCAAGCGCACTACGAGGGACCCCGCCGAGTTCAATGGGATCCGGCACAATCGCGACTGGTGTTCTGAGCGCTGAGCGACGTCGGGGCGTTTGAGGTGCAGCCGTAGCCACGCACCCGATGCGCCCCCACACCCCAAACGCAAAACCTGCAACTGGGCTTCGCGTCAGTCGAAACGCGAACGGGCTTAGCTTCTGTTGTCGAGTAGCTCCGGCGATTCTTGTCGAGCGGGTTGCGCGCCCTTTGGAAGGCGAACACGCCGCCCTGAGCGGGTTTGTTTGCCGGTCTCTTAGCTCATTGGACGCATGCTGAGAGCCAAACTACGTGGTACCAGATGTTATGTCGCGTGGGGCGCCACGCGGACAGGGCGTTTGTTTTGCCTACGCTCCTAAGCTCCCACGATTATTCGTAGATAGTTGTTTCTGTTGATGGTTCAGCGGACATCGAAAAACGGCCTCGATATCCGTGCCGGATCGCCCCTTTTCTTATGGGGCTTCGGCGATTGGGGCGTGATCTCCGGTTACCGCGTCCTAAGAATTTCGGAGTAGGATGCCGGCGATGCTCAGCGTGGTCACCGGAGGCAATGGGTTCGTCGGCGCAAGTCTCGTTCGCGCTCTCCTCGATCGCGGTGATCGGGTTCGCGTCGTCGACAAGCGAACAACCGAGTCCTTGGTAGGGCTCGATGTTGAGCAGATGCAGATCGATGTGCGCGACGCCGATTCGCTCGAAAAGGCGTTTGCCGGCGCCGATACGGTGTTTCATCTGGCCGCTGTCATTTCGATTGTGGGCGACCCGACGGGCGAAGTTCAGAGCATCAATGTCGACGGGCCGCGCAATGCGGGCCGGGCTGCCCTCACATGCGGTGTGAAGCGGTTCGTGCACTGCAGTTCGGTGCACGCCTTTGATCTCGAATACTGCGGGCCCGAGCTCACCGAAACCGCTGTGCGGGCTACGGGCCTTCACGCTCCAGCGTACGACCGTTCCAAGAACGCCGGAGAAAGCCAGGTCCGCGCAGCGATTGTGCAGGGCCTCGATGCCGTGATCGTCAACCCCTCAGGCATCATCGGGCCGAACGACTACGAGCCTTCTCGGCTCGGTGAGCTACTCGTCCAAATGCGCGACCGAACGCTTCCGGTCAACATTCGTGGAGCGTTCGACTTCGTTGACGTGCGGGACGTCGTTGCAGGGATGCTTGCCGCCGAGCGCTCAGGCCGAACGGGCGAGAACTACCTCCTGTCCGGCCATCGTCTGAGCATGCACGAAGTCGCCGAGCTCGCAGAGAAGATCACAGGTGTGGAGGGCCCACGGATCTCGATGCCGATCTCGATCATCACCGGCCTCGCGCCGCTGTTCTTGCGGCTCACGCCCGAAGGCGAGACGCCCTTGATCACCCCGGACTCGGTGCACGCCCTTCGATACTCTCCAAGCATCTGCCATCAGAAGGCCTCCAAGGAGCTGGGCTACAGCGCCCGCCCCCTCTTCGAAACGATCCGCGACACCTACGCTTGGTTCGAGGAGCTCATGCCGGGCAGAGACTGAGGAGAAAGGATCCGACCGAGGCTCGTCGCGAAACAGGGCCTGTGGGTGGTGGCGGGCCGCGTGATGACTACGCTGGCGCCAGCGATGTGAGGTGCGCAAGGGCGACCTCCGCCGCTCCTTCGACGATCGCGTTCCGGCCTTTCTAACTGAGATCCGACTTGAGACTCTGAGATCCGACCGCCGCTCTGTCGACGGTCGGATCTCTTGTCTTCCGCACCGCAGCCCCCCTCTATTCGAACTGGAACTCGGCCGCTATGGAACCGTGGTCGGAGGGCCATAGGCCATGACCGGGTGGAGAGGTCTTGTCTGAGACCTTTGCCTCGGTGCCTCCTTCGAGAAGATCACGTCGATCCGCTCACGGAGCTGCGACTTGTGGTTGGACTCTCTTAGCCCGGCCGTACATCTGAGAACCCAATTGCGCGGTACTAGGCGTTTATGTCGACTTCCTCGAAGACCAAAGAGGGCTCGTAAGTTAGCCGTCCCGACGTAGTTCCTCTTCTCCTCACGAGCCCCTATCTAGATCCCCGTGGCTTCGTTCCTGGTCTTGTCACTGCAGAATTCGAATCGCACGAGCTTCGCGGTGTGCGGCGCGAAGTAGTCCTTCGCCGTTCTGTTTGTGCGACGTCGGGGCGTTTGAGGTGCAGCCGTAGCCGCACACCCGCTGCACCCCCACGCCCCAAACGCAGAACCTGCGCACTCTAACCCCAGATTGCCCTGCAATACCGGGCTTACGACCTGGCACGCCTGATGCACGTACCTAACCGCACTTAGGGCGCACTGCGCCACAACCAGGGAGGTTGCTCATGCATTACTTATTTGGATTCTTGTGTGTCTGCGCGCTGGGTACGGTTCCGCTGGTGGGGTGCGGTGAGACGGTCAGGTGCGAGATGGACGTGTGTCCGTGCAGCGAGCAAGGAATCCGCGCTGCCACTGCAGCTGGTGGCGGCCCGTACACGTTTGACTGCGACGGCCCGACAATCGTGAGGACGGGGGCCGAGATTCTGCTCCGCAACGACGTCATCCTTGATGGCGAGGGCAACCTCATCATCGATGGCGACAACAGGCACCGCGTCTTCCTTAACTTCGGCGCGATGGTGGAGCTGCGGGGGTTGACCGTGACCGGCGGCTCGGGGGGAGGGGCCCGGGTTGTGGTCGACGGCGTCGCGTCCGACAAGACGACAGGGCCGTGGACCGTGGGTGGTGGCATTTTGAACGAAGGGACGTTGAGCTTGACCAACTGCACCGTGTCGGGAAACACCACCGACATTGCCGGTGGCGGCATTTACAACGGGGCCACCCTGACATTGGCGGACAGCACCGTATCCGAGAACAGCGCGGGAGATGGCGGTGGGATCTACAACAACGGGACGCTGACGTTGACCAATAGCACCGTGTCAGGAAACACTGCCTGGGCCGGCGGTGGACTTGGCGGCGGCGAAGGCGTCAACCTGTATTCCACGTTGACGCTGATCAACAGCACCGTGTCAGGAAACACAGCGGGCTCCGGCGAGGGCGGTGGGATCTGGAACGCGGGGACGTTGGCACTGGTCAACAGCACCGTGTCGGGCGACATCGCCTTCCTCGGGACGTTGACGTCGACGAGCACCCTGATGGACGGTGCCTGCGACGAAGGTTTGAGGGGAGTGGCCGCCTCGGACGGCTACAACATCGAATCCTCCGGCAACACTTGCGGCTTTGACCAGCCCACCGACCAAGTCGACGTTAGCGCCGAGGACTTGCAGCTCGGACCGCTCCAAGACAACGGTGGACCGACAGAGACGCACGCGCTCGGGCCGGGAAGCTTCGCTATCGACGTGATTCCAGAGGCAATGTGCGAGGTGGACGAGGACCAACGCGGCGAGCCACGCCCGGAGACGGGCGACACGATGTGCGACGTGGGTGCGTTTGAGGTGCAGCCGTAGGCGTGCACGCCTTGCGCTGGTCCCCCCGGGAGACGCAAGACGTGCGGTCACGGTTTGTAAAACCGCCTAGAGCAGGGTGTTTCTCGCTGGCACGCCTGATGCACCTACAGCATCCGACTTCGCGGTCTGCCGGGCCTGAACGGGAGGTGGAACATGCCGTACGTGGTTGGTTTGGTGTGTGTGGTAGCGCTGGCCATCTCGCCCCTGAGTGCGACCGCCCAAGCCGGTGAGGACGCCGCGTCGGCTGAGCCAAGGGCGGAGGCGCCGGTACTCTCGTCGGAGCCAGCCCGTGATGAAGGCGGTCTCAGTCCACGGGTAGGAAAGAGAACTCGTCAGAACTGGGACCCGAACACGTACGAGCTTCGCCTCGACTCTTCCGGTCTCAGCGTGTCGGCGCCTCCACCGCGAAGAAAGCAAGTGGACACTCGTGTGCTGGAGTACAGGCGAGGACTCATCGGGTCTTCCGTTATTCTAGCCGCTGGTGCCGGATGCGTTGCGGGCACCATGGTCGCGACGCGGAATTTCGAATGCGGTGATACGGAGTGGTTTTGTCTCAATGGCGGCAGGATCGCCGGTGTGACCCTTGGCAGCCTCGTGATGCTCGGTGGGGTCATTGGGATGGCTGTTTCGGGCTCCAAAATGGCTGATCGCAAACAAGAGCTGGGGAAGCTGCAAGACGCGAAGAACAGTAGTTCGCATCGGATTCAGTGGGACCCGCACACTTCACACTTTGTGTTTTGAAGGGAGGTTGTCATGCGGTTCTTATTCGGATTCATCTGCGTGCTGGCGTTGAGCGTCATGGGGTGCCACGAGGACGACATCACGTATTGCGAAAGCGATTCGGACTGTCCAGACGACGGCGACGGTAACGAATGCACCTTCGGGAGGTGCCTCACAGTTGGTTTTTGCGGCTACCATGCTGTCGCGGACGGCAAGACGTGCAGCGATGGTGTCTGCCTGCGTCGGACGTGCACCGCGCTGACCAGCGTAAGCGGTACGGTCACACTCATCGACAGCGACACAGAATCACCAGCGGCCGATGCCGAGGTGTCTTGGTTCGGGACCTCGTTCAGTACGACCACGGATACGTTGGGCGAGTTCTCCCTAGAGCTGCCGTTCGGTACCGTTGTCCTGCACGCGTCAAGAGATGGCGCCTGGAGCGGAGTCGAGCTTGGAACCGTGTCGGACGCTGGTCTGGTCAATCCCGATATTGAAATCCTTGCGGATGCTGTGGTCGCCCAGGTCGCCGGAGACCTCATGATGGAAATCGACGAGGAGAAGGGGATAGTCAGCGTGGACTTCGAACCAGAATCGGTCGTAGTCGGAGGCGAGACCGCGACGATTTTGTTGCCTCAAGCGCCACACGATTTCGCATTCACGAGCGACGCAGGCGGAAACTGGGTAGTTTCGGACCAGCTGCTTGCAGCAGGCTCACGGACTCTCTCGTTCGCCGGTGTAGGATACGAGAATCAACTGGTAGTCGACCCAGTGGGTGTTGAGGGGGTCAACACCTGTGGCCTCGCCGTCGAGAATCCAACAGTCATCGGCATAGACATACCCGTTCGGCCCAAGACGGTTACCCGTGTCCAGGCGTTGTGTGCGCCGATCCCGTGACCGATGGTCTGACTAACTGGCCACACGATGTGCGACGTGGGGGCGTTTGAGGTGCAGCCGTAGCCACGCACCCGCTGCGCCCCCACGCCCCAAACGCAAATGCTGCGCACCGCAGCGGGAGATTGCCCGGTAAAACCGGGCGTTGTCGCTGGCACGCCTGATGCACTTAGGTAACCGCAC
>JAFDFW010000389.1 GCA_019309605.1 Deltaproteobacteria bacterium
CGATTGTGCGGTCGACGGGGTTCTGAGGAGGCACAGGTCGAAAGAGGCGTCCCCAAAGCCGTTTGCGCATTGGTGAAGGCGATTGCACCGAACGCCTGCTTTCGCTATACGCATTGTCTTCGTGGCGCATGAGCTTCACCAGGCCTCGGGCAACGGGGGGCTGCCCGTCTACGCCTCCGCCCCCCGCGGATGCATTCACAAGCTCGCCTACGAAACCGATGCTTTTCTCGTCTCGCAACTCGCCAAGCTCAAGCCCTCGGATTTGAAGGAAGCTTCGGAGCTCGTGCAGGACGTGGCAGCTTTCGCCGCAACTCCCGCCTACAAGGAATATCGTGGAAACCCGGACTGCCTTTTCCCGGCCCCCGGGCGAATCGACGTGACAAAACGCTGGCTCGCCCCCTATCGCATCGGGCTTGCCGAGTGGAGCTGGCCAAGCGTCCACCCGCTCATCTTCAACGACATCGAGCAGGAATATCGGAGTCACGAGGTCAATCAGACCGCGCTGCTTCGGACGCTGAACCTCCGGATCGAGGGCAAGCCCATGGTGATCCTCGTGAACGGCTTCTCGTCCGGGCACCACCTCTTGGAGCGGGTCGCCTGGCCCATGCGGCCGTTCCGTCGCCTCGGAATCGGAGTGTCGTTGTTTGTGCTTCCGTTTCATGGTCCACGCGGACGTTCGTTTCCGCCGGAGTGGCCGCAACAAGACACCAAGCTCACCATCGAAGGTTTCCGCCAGGCTATCTGGGACTTGCAGACCGCAATCCGCATCATGCGCGAAGCGGGGGCGAGCCACGTCGGCGTCGCGGGCATGAGTCTTGGTGCCTATGCCGTGGCACTCCTGGCGACGGCTACGTCCGACGTCGACTTCGTGCTGTCATATATTCCAATCGCAAACCTCCCGGAGATCATGAACGAGCTTGGCTTGATCCCCGGCTCCGGAGACATTCAAAGGCAACTCTACCAGGGCTATCGTGATCTGCTGGTGCCCATCACCCCCGAAGGCAGGCAGCCCATGGTCGAACCGCAGCGCATCGCGATCATTTCCGGCGAATTCGACCGCGTCGCCACCGTGCAACACGGCGCGCGTCTTGCGGCTCACTTCGGAACCGAGCTCATCACGTTTCCCGGCGCGCACATGCTTCAATTCTGGCGTGCTCGAGCATTTCGCCAGGCGTTGGAGCGCTTCCAGGAAGCGGGCGTGCTACCGCGCAGCCGCTGAAGGCGATGTGGCCCTTGATGTTGGCGGCAGCGTCTTTCGTTTACTGTGTGGACTTTCTCGCACACGCAGAAGTGCGTTTGAAGTATCTAAGCCTCCTCGCGAACTCGTTGACCTGACGTTGACGTAGCGGTGCTCCGTCCGAGAACATTCTGGAGTTACGGCGGCGCATTTGCGACGGCGTTGATAGCACTCACAAACCATCGAGTGGGTGGTGCGCAAGCGCGACAGGATTCACCTCGGTTTGCCTCCATCCTTGCTCGACGAGCCTGATGCCGGGCGGCCGTGAGGCGGTCCCTTATCCGATCGGCTTGATCGAAGTAGACCTCGTCGGGCGTTTGTCCGTGAAAAGCGTAATGGGGCATTTCGGTGTTGTGCTCTATGACGTAGAAATCGATCAGCTGCTCGAGCTGCGTGAAGCTGTCGAGCGAATGCAGGTAGAGCCACTGGTGGCGTAGAGAACGCCAGAATGCTTCGATCATGGAATTGCTGAAGCTGACCTCTACCTGGGCAAGCACACGGTGCACTCGACCGTCGGCCATGAGTTGGTCGACCCTGGCGTTCACGTTTTCGACACCGGAGTCGGCGACGACGGTTGGCGTCCGCTCGAGATTCTTCCCAGCCTCCTTCAGGATCTCACACGTCGTGGTGGGATCGAGCCGTTCCGCAAGGCGCCACGACAAGATCCGGCGCGAGAAGTTATCGATGACGGCGTGAAGGAACGCCTTCGTGTCATCGACAAGTCGGATGACGGTCACGTCGATATGCCAGTACTCGTTGGGGTGCGTCGCCCGAATGCCGGTCTTTGGCTTTTCGGGATACACACGGCGACGCGGTCTTCGCCAACCACGCTGCCGTACGAGTTTGGTCCAGGTCGTCGCCGACGCAAAGACCTTGCCGGCTCTCTGGGCATACACGGCCAGAGTTCGAAGAGGCATGTGACGATACTCGGTAGCGGTGACCATCTCCTTGATGGTGCTCAGCTCGGCGGGGATGAGTTGCGTTGGATGAGAGCGTGGGCAGCTCGATCGGTCATCGAGCTCGCAGCGTTTCTCGGCTCGCTTCCAAGCGTGATACCGGGCCGGCGAGAGGCGCACCAGGCGTAGAGTGGACTTCAGGGAAAGGGCGTCTTTCGAGCGGTCGACGGCACGCAGGACTTTGGCCTTGGCTGTCGCGTCTGGGAGGCGTCTCTCATCGAGGCGAAACCCCGAGAGCTTGAGCAACACAACCAGCAGGCGAATGATGGCGGTCTGCCGCTCGGTGCGGCGTTTAAGCTTTTCGTTTTCGTCCAAGACCGACGCGATGTCATGGTGCCAATCGAGTGAAACCACGCTGCGGCATCCGCGTGAGAGCCAACTGGCGGTTGTCGAGCGCGGGATGCGGAGGTGATGAAAGATCCGTGGGTTCCCTGTCTGGCAGACGATCTCTCGGATCCGATGGTCATAGCTGCGACGGCTTCGGAGGAGCTGCGGCATGGCACGGTGTCTGGCACACTCGGCTTTCCCGAGCTAGCTCGGGCTCGGTGGGCAGCGTAGGGCGATTTCATCCCTGCTTAATGGAGTGTCGCAGTTGCGAACACGGATCACAAAAATGTCTGCGGACGTAGCAGGGCAGCTGTGACGGAGGCAAAAACGAAGACAGGCGGTGCCGCCCAAGCCTCTGAGTCGGGGTTGACTGAATCCATGGAAGAGATCCTTGGTTCGCTTGCGACTCGCTTTGACGCATCGGTTCTCGATGGTTCCGAGCAGAACGCGCGAATTCGGGCAGTCGTAGTCAACGAAGGAGAGTGGGATATTGCCATTCACGGCACGGAACTTCAGATCCGTCGAGCCATCCGCGGCAGCGTTTGCGATGCGCGACTCATCGCCGATCGGGCCACGTGGTTGTCGATTGCACAGGATGCACGAGGCGGTTTGGCCGCTTACCGGGCTGGTCGCCTCATCGTTCGGGACAATCTTCACTTGGGCGTTGCAATTCTGGCGGCGACCAGCGGTTTTCACGACACCAGACGCGTTCGATTTGAACGGGTGTCGACACCTTCCGGAACGCTGTCGGTAGTGCGGGCGGGCGCCGGTGAACCGGTACTGATGATTCATGGGCTCGGGGCAACCAAGATCTCTTTCCTCCCGACGGTCGCGGCGCTCGCTGACCAATTCGAGGTCATCGCTGTTGATCTGCCGGGCTTCGGAGATTCGGACAAGCCGCTCTGTGCGCGCTACGATCCACCATTCTTCTGCGGGGCTGTAGTCGAGCTCATGGACGCACTCGGCATCGAGCGAGCGTCGATCGTGGGCAACAGCCTCGGGGGCCGAGTTGCCATCGAACTCGGACTTCGCCACCCAGACCGAGTTGACCGCCTCGTGCTCTTGTCTCCCTCGCTTGCTTGGCGGCAAAAACGCGGATGGATTCCTCTTGTTCGGCTCCTTCGCCCCGAGCTCGGGCTGCTCCAACTCGTGCCGAACGACGCCGTAGGAGCGGCGATGAGACTGATGATTCCCGGCGCCAGGAGCGGGTGGGCACAGGCGGGTGTCGATGAGTTCTTGCGAATGCACAGTACCCGAGGTGGACGCTTGGCGTTCTACTCGGCCGTTCGGAACATCTATCTTGAAGAGCCGGACGGCACAAATGGATTCTGGACCAGACTTGCGGGTCTGGACGCACCGAGCCTTTTCATTTGGGGCAAGAACGACCGACTCGTCCCAGTGGCCTTCGCGCAGCATGTGCGCCACGCGCTTCCCTCCGCGGAGAACATCGTCATTGAGTGCGGTCACGTGCCGCAGATTGAGCAACCTAAAACTGTTGAACAAGAGATCTCGCGCTTCCTTGGCAAGCCGGCATTGACGAGGACCCGATGAGTGAACGGCCCCGGGAAGTCCGGAGACTCGATGATATGGGCCGAACCACCCCGGGAGGGCTGCTCTGATTGCGGTTGTGCACCGACTCGATCTCGATTGGCGATCGTGATTGCAGGGTCAACGCACCGAACACAACTCCCACAATTTCTCCCACACACCACGAAACAACCAGGAACGACACGCAACACCCGGAAACATGATCCCCTATATTTCTCGGGGATTTCTCAATGATCCTGATCGCTCAGTTTACGTAGGGGAGCTTCCCCTTAAGCGCGCCGCTCTGAATGCTTCCCGGGAGATTTGTCGCCTTGGCGATGCCGAAGTCGGCGAGCTTGATTTCGCCAGCGTTGCTGAGAAGGACGTTCGAGGGCGAGACGTCGCGGTGAATGATGCCGGCGGCGTGGCCTTCGTCGTCGGCGGTATGCGCGAAGTCCAGGGCTGAAGCGAGCGCGTGTGCGACGTGCGAGGTGAGCCCGGGGTCGAGCGATTCGCCGCGCCCGCGCAGGTGACGCAGCACCGCTCGGAGGTCGGCGCCTTCGATCAGCTCGAGCGTGAGGAAGCGTGAGGAAGTGCGTCCCGTCAGCCATGCCGAAATCGAGGACGCGCGCGATGTGCCCATGATGTAGAAGCGCCGACAAGCGCGCCTCTCGGAGAAACATCTCGACGAAGTCCGCGTCGCCCGCGAACGTCGGGAGGATGCGCTTGAGACAAACGCGTTGCTCGAAGCCGCGGGGCCGACGCCGAATCGCGAGAAACGTCTCGGCCATCCCCCCAACACCGAGGCGCTCGCGCAGCTCGTAGTCACCAAAGCGTTCGGGGGTTGCTCGGGGCATGAACGGACGAACGTACCACGTTTGACGGTCCGCGGTGCTCTGAGCGCCACCAGCGGCTTGTCGTTCCTCAAAACGTTGCCCGTCACGAGATGTGAGCTGCGATGATCGTGAGGGTGACCAAGCGGACAGAACTCGGACCGTTGCTTGCGTTGCCGACGGCTCGACATGCGCGAGTCGAGCACGGCATCCGCTTCAGCCCCGCGCAGTGCGCGCAGCTCACGCTCGACGACGTGTGGGATCCAGACTCTCGCGAGCGAGTTCGCACTTCGGTGCGCAAACGTCACCGATTGTGCGGTCGACGGGGTTCTGAGGAGGCACAGGTCGAAAGAGGCGTCCCCAAAGCCGTTTGCGCATTGGTGAAGGCGATTGCACCGAACGCCTGCTTTCGCTATACGCAT
>JAFDFW010000390.1 GCA_019309605.1 Deltaproteobacteria bacterium
GCGATGTCAGCATACGTGCGCTGGCCGCCTGGTTTCCCGCTGGCCGGAGCACGCCAGGCATCGAGCGCGGTATCGGAAAGCCACACGGTGAGGTCGCCTCGACTCCTAAGGCCCGCTTCGTACTCAGCCCAATTGCGAACCCGATACCGGGACTTCGCGTACTTGTACTGGCTCCGCTTCGGGTACTTCATGGGTGGTGACTCCGGGGTCGAGGGCTTCACGTCACTTTGAAGCTACAATCGGGAGCCGTGCACCAACGCCGCTATGAGGTCCCAGTGCTTGCTGTACTTTGCGGGATAAAGTACATTGCAACGCGACCATTCATCAACCGAGATGGGTAGGCCGCAACGCGGCATGACACTTATGTCTACTCACCGGAGAGCCGGTCATGACAAGAGCCACGCTCGCCGGCGGGGCGTTCGCCACCATGTTTGTCCTTCTCGCCCTCGCTGTCGGCCTCCGGGTCCTCGAGCAAGACGTCGACCCCGACCCGGCAACCTCGCCCGCAATGACCCCCTCGACCGCGGAAGCCCACGAGGGCCTCCTCTACGGGCGCGTCACCACCGATGACGGTGCCATCTACGAGGGGCGGCTGCGCTGGGGAGGCGACGAGGAGGCGTTGTGGGGCAACTACTTCAACGGCTTCAAGGACGAGAACCCCTGGGTCGCCCACGCGCCGCCCGAGCGCCGCTCGATTGAGGTCTTCGGGATCGAAATCGCCGGCTGGGACCGCCAGAGGGACCTCGGCCGGCCGTTCATGGCGCGCTTCGGCGACATCGCCCGCATCGAGCCGCGCGGCCGCGACGTGCGGGTGATTCTCAAGAGCGGTACCGTGTTCGACCTCGACCGCTTCTCCGCCGACGACCTGGCCGACGGCGTGCGAGTGTGGGACGGCAGGCGCGGCGTCGTGGACCTCGGGGAATGGGGGATCCGCACCATCGAGCTCCTCGCCACCGCCCGGCTTGGCGCCGCCCCCTACCCGCTGCACGGCACGGTGCGCACGCCGCAGGGCGACTTCACCGGCTTCGTCCAGTGGGACCGGGAGGAGTGCGTCGGCTCGGACGAACTCGACGGCTACACAGCCGCCGGTGAGCTCAGCCTGCGTTTCGACACCATCCGCTCCATCGCGCGCCGCTCGCTCGACAGCTCCCTCGTGACGCTGCGTAACGGCCGCGAGATCGTGCTCTCCGACACCCGCGAGGTCGGCCACGGCAACCGCGGGATTTACGTCGACGACCACCGCTACGGACGGGTGCTGATCTCCTGGGACGCCTTTGAGCGCGTCGACTTCAGCCCAGGCGGCACCGGCCCCGCCTACGGTGATTTCCCACCGGGCCGCCCGCTTACTGGCAGCGTCATCACCCGGTCCGGCCGCCGCCTCGCCGGCCGGCTGGTCTACGACCTCGACGAGAGCGAGACCACCGAGACGCTCGATGCCCCATCGCAGGGCGTGGACTACACCATCCCCTTCGGCCTCATCGCCTCGATCGTGCCCCCCGGGCTCGAAGAGGGCGGCTCCCAGCGCGCCAGGGTGACCCTCCATAGCGGCGAGGAGCTGAAGCTCGAGCGCAACGGCGACCTCGGCGAGCGGAATGCCGGCATGCTGATCTTCCTTGACGGCAGTCAGCGCCCCGAGTACGTGCCTTGGACCGACGTCGAGCAGGTCGACTTCGACCGCCCACCGGCGATGTACCCGACGAGCGGCCTTCGGTGACACCCATCGACCCTCTGGTGTGAACGCGCTTCTCTTCGGCAGCCGTGTCTTCCTTAGCGAGAACGTCGCTCTTGGGCTGCGAAGCGGCTCAATCGACGGAAGCGGAAAGGCCAGTCCGTTACACGTCTCAGGCGTCGCTTTCGCTCTGAACCAAGGTTGCAGTATCCTGAACACCAAGGGCCCGGCCCTCCGGGACCTCGCCGTGCGGTAGCAGCAGGAATGAGGCAATCAGGTAGGCGCCCGGCTCCGTCCGGGAACCAAATGGTTGGTTAATAGAAGAACTAATGGGTGGTGGTGTCGAGAGTTTTGAGAGACCCATGCTGAGAATCGGGAGAATAGAATTCAATGCGATTGTCCGAACTCCCAAACATTGGGCCGATCTTCGAACCCCTTCTAGGAGAATACGGCATAGCCTCGCCCGAAGAACTGCGGTCATTGGGCTCTATCGAAACATGCCGCCGATTGCAGCTTCGAGGAGAGGTGTGTTTTTTCCATAACAGCGGGCAGGCCGCGAGGATAAAATGACGCTCGTAGCTCTCATCATCTGCCTTTTCATAGGTGCCTTGGGCGCTTTGGGCATCGTGTCCCCGGCCCGGCTTCTTCGCGTTGCGCGGAGAGCCCAAACGCTCAGGGGCCTCTACTTCTTGGCCGGCCTCCGCATGGTCCTGGGCATTGCACTGGTATTTTCGGCCCCGACCTCCCGTGCTCCTGGTCTCATCCTCATCTGCGGAGTCATCGCCATCCTTAAGGGCATCATCACGCCGTTCATTGGTGTCGAGCGTGCTCGCAAGTACCTCGACCGGTGGTCAGCCCAGGGGTCTTGGTTCCTTCGCGGATGGGCGGTCCTCATTTTGGCACTAGGTCTCTTGTTTACGTACGCCATTGCTCCCTAACTGACCGGCGGTAATCCCGAGGACTCTGATTCCGGCCCGGCGGTCGATTAGGACGGGAGATTCACGTATCAGAGGCTCTTCTTCGGTACTGTTGGAATCCTGGGACCACCTGCATTTTGTTGTTTCCTTTGTCGGAAAAGAGAACGCCCTGACCGGATCCCATGGGCGAAGAGGAATACGATATCCATGCGCGCTTCCTTTGGTCCTATCCGAAAAGTTTCAAGCCTGACCCTCCTCCTCCTCCTCGTGGCCACACCCGCTGGCGCCCTTGCGGCTCAGGGCACGGAAGTTCTTGCTGATGCGGGGGCGACAGCTTGGTGGGTTTGGCCCCTGGCTCTACTCGTTTTGACCTTCTTTATGGGAATCCTGGCTGCCTTAGGGGGAATCGGAGGTGGGGTCCTTTACGTTCCCATCGTAAGCGCATTCTTCCCATTCCATTTCGACTTTGTCCGTGGCGCTGGGCTGTTGGTGGCTCTTTCCGGCGCACTGGCAGCTGGACCCGGATTCCTCAGGATGAACCTGGCAAGTTTGAGACTAGCGATGCCACTGGCCCTAATCGCCTCGATCTCAGCCATTTTTGGAGCCCGGCAAGGCCAGCTTCTCCCGGTGGAAACTGTCGAGACACTAATGGGCTTCACGATCCTCGGGATCGTGGTCCTGATGATGACGGCAAGAAAATCCACTTTTCCGAATGTGCCAACGTCGGACAGATTGTCTACGGTGCTGGGAATCTCGGGCGTCTTCACGGAGGCGAGCCTTGGCGAGACCATCAACTGGAAAGTCCATCGAACTCTCCCCAGCCTGTTCCTGTTCATCTTCATCGGGTTCGCGGCAGGGATGTTTGGTCTTGGGGCGGGGTGGGCCAACATCCCGGTCTTAAACCTCTTGATGGGAGCGCCACTGAAAATCAGCGTGGCCACCAG
>JAFDFW010000391.1 GCA_019309605.1 Deltaproteobacteria bacterium
TACGTCTCGAAGGACCTGAGAGAGTATCTGCAGGAGCAGGGCATGACGCACACCCGAGGGCGCCCGTACCATCCGCAGACGCAAGGGAAAATCGAACGCTACCACCGCTCGATGAAGAGCGTCGTCAAGCTAGAGCACTACTACTTCCCGTGGGCGCTCGAGACGGCGGTGCGCGATTTCGTCAGCTACTACAACCACCGCCGCTACCACGAATCGCTCGACAACTGCACCCCGGCCGACGTGTACTACGGTCGCCACCATGTGGTCCTGTCCGAAAGGGACAAGACCAAGCAGCTCACGATGCAACGTCGCAAAAAGGAGTACCGGGCCGCCCGTGCGGCCTAGGCCAGAACCATGAACCGTCTCTTAATAAACGTGTGGCCCTTGCGCAGCAGGCGAGCAACCCCGCGGGGTCGGCTCGGACGCGAGCTACATCGGGGCCGTACCCTTCTTCACCGTCTTGGTTGGCGCGATCTCCCCGTCCATGACCTTCTGCGAGACCCCGTAGTAGCGCATCGTGAAGGAAAAGGTCTGGCCCTTGGTGTCGATGTTGTTCGGCGCTTCGTCGCCGCAGTTGAAGGAAACGGTGATGGTTCCGTTTCGGTTCATCGTCCACGTGTAAGAGCTCACGTTCCGAACGCCCTCGAAGAGGTAGCGGTTCTGGTCGTATGCAGTGACCGACGTGAAGTAGACCGATCTGGGGTTCTCAAACGTGGTCTGATAGCATGTCGCACCGTCCATGAACTTCGAGTTGGTGTATTTGTTGGACAGGCCGACTTCGGGAGATGACCCACCCCAGCCGTTTGCCACCTCGAGATTCCATTGGTGAAGGTCCGTGATCTCTGAGGCGCTTCGAGGGAACGTGTACTCAAGGACGTAGTCGCGCGTCTCTTCGCGATAGCGTTCGACCCACCTCTGTACCTCGTCGTAGTCGTAGTTCTTCACCTCGTAAGTCCCGAACTTGAACCCATCGTCCTCGATGAGGTCCTGGGCGGCTCGGGCGGCGTCGAGGCCCTTCTCGGTTCCCGACCGGTAGATCAAGAGGGCGAACTGCGAGTCTACCTTCACCGTGTGCGTGCCGTCGTCGACGACATAGTGCAGTCCATGTCCTCCCTCGTTGACGACTTGCACTGCCATGTACACGTCCGTTTCCGGGATGGTGAAGGTTACTTCGCGCTGGTCGTCGATCTCCGTAATAATGACCGAATACAAGGTGTCGTCGTTCATCTGGATGGTGGGGGCGGCATCACCGCGCGGCGGAAGCCCGCGCATGTGAGTGACGTGCTCGTTCGCGTCTCGAGCCGCCCAATTACGGAAGTTTTTGGCCGTTTCGGCTTGCGCAAAGTTCTCCTCCGTGATGGGGATGAACCCGTCGGTGTTCTTTTCAGCGACGTCGTCGCGACTCCCCCCGGAGGTGGGGTTCTCCACCGCGGGAGTGGACCCCGCGCACCCGCACCACGTGAGGGCCCCAAGGATGACTGCACGTACGTCGATTCGATGTCGGTCGTTCATGCCGCGAGTGTTGAGACAAGCCCGCGACGTGTCAACGAATGAATCAATCCGCGACGAGGACGAGGTCGTCGGGGCGCCAGGTTTGGTCGTAGAAAGGTTCGAGCGGGCCGTAGAGACGCAGGATCGCATTCCAGGACTTGTTCGGGACCGTCTGAACCCAGTTACTCTCCCACCCCTTGGGCGGCTCGGGGGCGAAGTAGATGTCGTGAGAGCCGTCGGCGTTCTGCTTGAGGCCCTGCTTCTTGTTATCGATGCCTGGGAACTGCTGGTCGGTTTGCAGCATCGAGCGGGTCTGGTTGTCGTAGACGGTGAACGACCAGAAGTCCGCGGCCGGCACGTTTGGAGGTAGATGGACCTTGTACGTCTTGCTTCCGTCGAGGACGTTGCGGTCCTCGTCCATGTACGCGATGGCGTACTGCGACCCCTTCCCGATCAGCTTGAGCGCCATCGCCGGAGTGATCCCAGTCGCGTAGAAGTGCATGTAGACCCGCCCATCAAGCATGGTGGCACCATCACTGAGGAAGTCGTAGCGCCGCTCGAACAGCGGATTGGTCCAGACGCGGTCCTCGTACAGATACGCGCGGCGATCCCGAGGAAAGGCGGTGAGCGCCCTCGCCGTCACGCTCCCCACCTGAGCGGCTTCGGTGAGGATCTTCTTCATGCGATCGTCGGGGGCAAAGGGCTTGCCCTTGACGATCCCGATCGAGGCGAGCAGCCCTCGGATCTCGGGATTCAGTCCGTCCGCCGACTCGCGCTGAATCACCGCATCCACTTCTTGCCAAAACCGGAAGTCCATGCGGTGGATCGTGTTGAACTCCTCGCCGGACACGTTCACGAAGTCTGGCGTGGGGGGATTCTTTCTCTGGGACAGCGGATAGACCCGGAACTTCGACTTGGTGGCCTCGACCGCCGCTTTGGGCGAACCGTCCTTCTGAAATCCACGCCAGACCACCCAGTTCCCCTTCGTCTGCGTCTTGGCGACGAAGTACCCCTTGGGCACCTTGCCCTCGTAGCCCGGGGGTAGAATCAGGAACTTGCCGCCTTTCCCCTTGTCGGGTCCGACCCGCCCGAAGTCGACGACGTACTTGAACCAAGCGTCGTCGACAAAACCAAGCACATCCGGGGGCGTTTCGAGGACCATCGGCTCGCCTCCCACTTCGAGCCACATGAAGTTGTAGACCGACGTTGTGTTGGCGGTCAGAAACAGCGACTTGCTGTCCATCAGCTTCTCGAACACGAGCACGGTGCTGTTGGCGGGCCCGAACTTAAGCAGCCCGTCTCGCATCGCGTTGAGCGAGGCGATCTGCAGGCTCGAGAGAAACGCCTGCACTGCGCGCTGGAAGTCGAGGTTGTCGTAGACCACCTTGGTGGTCTTGGGATCGGGGACCCCATCGAACGACGTCAGCGTTCCGAATCGGGTCTCCAGACGATCGGGCGTCGCGATCCCCTCTGGAATCGCGGTCGTCATCTTCATCGTCGGCGGCACCGGTCGAGCAGGTGCCTGCGCCTCCCCGCCTTCAGAGTCCGATGAAGAAGATGGCTCGGCCGAGGGAGCAGCCGCCGGGCTCGAAGCGCAGGCCAAGGTCAGGCAGAGGCCCGCGAGCAAGCTTCCATGTCGGATGGTTTGAACAATTCGCCACTGCATGGCGAGCGCTCTAACATCAGCTGGACGGGCACTCAACCAAACCCTCCGAAGCTCTCTTAGCCCATTGGGCCCATTCGGAAGTCCGAATTACGCGGTACTAGCTTGTTATGTCGACTTCCTCGAGGTCGAAGACAGGGCGCCCGCAAGCTACCCGTCCCGACGCAGTGCCTCTTCTCTTCACGAACCCCTATCTAGATCCCATGGGCTTCGTTCCAGCTCTCGTCGAGGCACAAGTCGAATCGCACGGGCGTCGCCGTGCGCGGCGCGGCTGGCCACGAAATGGCGCCAACTGCCAGGGTGTGGGGACTTCTGAATCGCTCTCCGTTGATTGGCGAGCTTGCGCCTGAGGGTCCGAGATTCGATGGCTTGGCGGAACGCGAGCTGTTGTGAAAGGCGCTTTTTGTCGCGGCCCGAGATGGGTAGGGCGGCGAGGAGGCCTCGCTGGTGTCGATACTTCTCCTTGAATCGTCGACGCTCGCCGGAGGCGGAGTCTCGGTAGCTGCTCCAGGCGTGTTGGCGTTGCATGCGGGCTTGGTCGAGCGACTGCGCGTA
>JAFDFW010000392.1 GCA_019309605.1 Deltaproteobacteria bacterium
CAAGGATGCCCCCGAACCGCGCAAGCGCGAGTCCATCGATGGAGGGAAGGTCATCGCCCTCCCGATGGTCGGCGGGCTGCATCATCGCTACACCCGACGCGCAGCCTGAGCCAAAGCCTCGGTCCCACGCGAAGTCGGGCGTGAGCTGCGCGCACTGCGCGAGGCTAAGGCGCATGCCGCGCTCAGTTCGCGCTTGTCGAACCATCGGCAACGCACGTAAGGGTCCGAGCTCTGTCCGCTGGGTCACCTTCGCCATCATCGCGGCTCACATCTCGCCGGCGGACAACGTTCTGAGGAACGACACCGCTGGGTCACCTTCGCGATCATCGCGGCTCATATCTCGCAGGCGGACAACGTTCTGAGGAACGACAGGTACCCACGCTCACCACAGGACGCTCCCGTGGTCGCGGAACGAAGGAAGAGCCTCGCGTTCGCGCCAAGGACGGCGAGCGCCTCCGCCACACCTCGATTCATCTCCCAGTCGCACTTCATAAGCGCGTGCGCAAGTACGCGTTCGACCAAGAGATCGCTCTCTCGGCGGTGATGGTCGATGCCATCGAGGCCTGGCTCGACTCTCGCGAAGGGTAGGGCGCCCAGCTTACTTCTGAAGGCGCGACCGCGCGGTCCCCAGGATCCTTGCCGCGCTTCAATCGTGAACGACAATCAAGATTGCGCCGCTGCCGGGTAGCAGAGCGTGCGTCATCGTCGGGCCTCCTTTGTCGGTGAGCGGCCCGAGCGCCAAGGCCAAGGAGCCTACGTCGAGGCCGTCTAGGCTAGTCCACCCGGATGTAGATGCGCTCGTAGCCCTACACTTGGGCCCAATGGGGGGTGCGAACCGCCTGGACCTAGCTCCTATGTCCACTTCCTCGAGCACGGCAAGGGCGTTTGTTCTTAGTATCAGCTGACGCCAACTGCCTAGTTGTAGACACTTCTGCTTGCAGGGCACGATACTGGCCGTTCATGGCGGGGCATCGCGTGTCGAGTCAATTGTGGGTGGCGACTCTGCTCGTTGCGACGGCGCTGTCGGGATGTGAAGAGATCTCCGGTTTCGTCGAGAACGCAGTCGGCGCGACAGAGCCCCAACCTCCGCCACAAGCCGAGCACGGCGGCGAGGAGACCGAAGCGAAGCTCCCCGAAAGGCCGGCGACGTCGACGGCGACCTCAGAGACCCAGGTGATCACGTTTCGAAGCATCCTAGACAACAGAGAGTTGTCGCGCGAGGAACGGATCCGGGCCTTCGAGAACCTCGACCCTGCAGCCCTGCAAAAACCGGTAGCCCGAAGCAACGTGACCGGCGGCCCGCCCACCGCAAGTATCCGACGACAGCCGAGGCAAGACGAGCCCAGTCAATCCGAGCTCGCTGCCGCACGCCGCCGTGTACCCGTGGTGATGTACTCGACCGCATGGTGCGGCGTCTGCAAGCGCGCACGTAAGTACTTTCAGGAAGCAGGTATTTCGTTCGTCGAGTACGACGTCGACGAGAACGCCTCCGCACGTGCGGAGTACCTACGACTCAACCCGCGTCGAAGTGTGCCGACGATCAAGGTCGGAGACGAGGTGATCGTCGGATTCAGCGCCCAGGCGGTCAACGCGGCGTTGGATGCGGCCACTCAAGGCCGACTCCATTAGTCGAGATCTAAGTCAGCAGACCGCTCTCTTAGCCAGTCAGGCTCATTCTCAGAACCGAATTGCGCGGTACTAGATGTTATGTCGAGCGACGAGCCGCACGGAGAGGGCCTTTGTTTTGCCTATCCGCTCGGCTACTGAGACTGATCTAACGGGCTTTCGCGGGGGACAGACGCGGTGATCAACCCGGCGGGGCTCCAGATTTGGCGTCGGACTGTGCCTTGGGTGATGCTGTCAGAATGCATCTTAGTTTCATCCGACTTGGGGCCCTTTACCGCTGCACCTCTCTTGCCATCCTACTCGTGCCGGTCAGCGGCGGCTGCGGCAGTAGTGACAGCGGACAAAATGGCTCCGAAGACTTACAGCTCACTGCCGATCCGGGAGTGCACCAGAGGACGTCCTACGCGGCGACTCAGGAGAGTTATCGTTGGATGAATCGTCACCAGTACAAGTCCGACGACGGCTTCGTTCACGCATTTGGATACGGGGATTTCAATTCAGACGGCCAGGAAGACGCGCTGGTGTTCAGTGGGCAGTTTCTCTCCTTCGAACCAAACCCGGCTCGTCTCACCCTCGACATCGACAACGCAGCCACGGATGGAGCCTCGGTATTTGGAGACGTCATGCCCGGTGGCATCCATCCGCGTAAGCTTCTCATAGGAGATCTGAATGGCGATGGCGACGACGATGCGGTGCTCATCGACCATGGCTTTGATAGCGACCCATTTCCCGGGGCGCCGGTAGTGTACATGCTCTCGGATGGCGCGGGTCGACTCGCGACGGTGGTTGACGATGCTCTCACGGGATTCCATCACGCGGGAGCACTCGGGGACTACGATCACGATGGCGACTTGGACCTGTTCCTCGCCAGCTCCCCTTGGCAAGACCGCCCACACGTGCTCCTCGAGAACGATGGCAGCGGCGCAATGGCAGAGACTAAGCAGCTGGTCGGCGGTGGTTGGGGAGCCAACATTTGGGCAAGCGAATTTCTGGATTTGGACGGCGACGGCTATCTCGACTTGCTCATTGGCGGATCCAACGGCGAAGGCCCCACTCGGATCAACTGGGGCTCGTCGTCGGGAAGCTACGGCAGCGATGTCTTGAACCTAGATTTCGCGGAGTACGACACATATGACTTCGATGCCGAGGACATCGACGGGGACGGCGATCGAGACCTCCTGGTCACGCTCGCAGACTGGCGGACGGACCAAACCATCTTGCGTCTTTTCGTCAACGAAGGAGGGCGCACGTTCAGCGACCAGACTGCGAGTCGTTTTGACACCGCTAGTCACGATGGGTTCTGGATCGACTTCAGTTTTCTCAAGGACGTCGATGACGATGGCGACCTAGACATCGTCGCCGACGACTGGGGCAACAAGCTTTCCTGGATCAACGAAGGCGGCCTGTTTCAGAAGCAGCCAATCGTCACCGACTGACCCCACGCGCCGATGAACGACAGTCGCTTGCTCTCTTAGCCCATTGGGCCCATTCGGAAGTCCGAATTACGCGGTACTAGATATTATGTCGCGTGGGGCGTCGCGCCGACAGGGCCTTTGTTTCTACTACTCTCCGCTACGCCGATCACGCCCCAGTTCAGGGCGAACGGGAGGAAGGTGCTCAGCAGCGCAAGCCCACACCACGGCCAGGGTCCGGGACCTTCGTCCGGGGGGGTTCCTTCGTCTCCTGAATCTCGCAGAACGTGCATCTGTTCACTCTGTTGAGGGCGAATGGGGCCCCATCTCTACTATCCACCTGCCGGATTTGCTAGCGTTCTCCATGGTCGAAACGGCGCCGACGGTCAGCTCGAGCGGTCCGGGTTGCATCGGGCCGCCTCGCCCGCGCATCATGCGAGATGATGGTCACCGTTCGGAGTTGAAGGCCCGCACCCCGTCCCCAACCG
>JAFDFW010000393.1 GCA_019309605.1 Deltaproteobacteria bacterium
CCACCCACCAGTTGTACGTGCGATGCGGATTGTACCGGCTGAGCGTCCCCGTCTTCCCTGCAACGCGGATGCCTGGCAGGAACGGGCGGCCCTTGGGATCCCAGAACGCTTTCTTTGCGGTTCCCTTGGTGACTGTCCGAGTCATCATCTCGCCTGCGAGTTGCGCGGTGTGTGCCGGCAACACCTGCCGAAAGGTGCGGGGTGTGTGTTCGTAGAGCGTTTCGCCGGTGCGGCTTTCGATGCGCTCCACGAGCGCCGCATATGGCATCTTGCCGTCATTGGCGATCGTCGAGGCCACGAGCGCGCCGTGCAGGGGCGACATTTGGCTGTGCCAAAAGCCAGCAGCCATCCGCGCGCGCTCGAGTCTGCTCTCCGGCACATCCACCGGGCTCGGCGTCGTTGGCAGGTCGAACGGCAATCGCTGGCCGAACCCGAACGCCGAAACGTATTGCGTCATGCGCGCTGCATCGATGTGTCGATCAGCAAGCTTTGCAAACACGGCGTTGATCGAATAGCCGAGCGCATCGGCCATCGTCGCGCACCACCGGTCGCGCTTGGGGCTGTCGACCAAGTCGGCCGCCACCAGGCCGCGCATGCCGCCCCCGTAGCAAACCGAGGTCGTGCTCTTCACGCCCGCGTCGAGCAAAGCGGATGCGGTGACGATCTTGAAGACCGAAGCTGCCGGAGGCGCCGGGTCGGTCACCACCTGTGCGCTGTCGCCCTTCCCCGCTTCATACCCGACGTAGGCCAACACGCGGCCGGTCTTCGGCTCGATCGCAACCAAACCGCCAGCCGGCACATCGTAGCGCCTGAACAAGCTGCGAATGTGAGACTGGAGATCGTTATCGACGGTCAGCACCGCGCGGGTCCCATCGCGGCGCGGAACAACCCATCCTTCATCGCCGGGCTGGGCCCGTGCGATGTCGATATCCGCAAACGGGGGCGCCACCACCCGCGCCACGCTGGTCGACGTTCGATGAGCGGAAGGCGGACTCGCGGTCAGAGCCAATGGCGTTCCGAGAACGAGAGCGAGGCTCGCCAGCCCCCATAGCCAGGAGTGAGAAATTACGTCGCGCACGCGCCCACGCTAAAGAACCGCATTCTGGCAGTCAACAAACCCATCAGTCCGCTGTGACTGCAACTACCTGTCACTGATTTAACGCGAGCGCCGAGGCCGCGGTATATTGGAGGGGTGCCGTTCAAGGATCAGACGACGAGTGCCAGCCAAACCGTCCTGACGGACGTCGCGGAGGCCCGCACTCCCGGCCCGAGCAGCGAGAACGGATGTCTGATCGTCATTTACGGACAGGAGATGGGACGCCGCGTGCGGGTCACCGCTGAACCCTTGATCATCGGACGCTCGCCCAAGTGCGAAATCCAAGTCGACCAAGAAAGCGTCTCGCGCAACCACTGTCAGATTCGTTTCGAAGGTGGCGAATTTCTGGTCCGCGACCTCGGTTCGACCAACGGCACCTACGTGAATGACGAGCTCGTGCACGAGGAGGGCCGGCTCCGCCACGGTGATCAGCTCAAGGTCGGCCGCACCATTTTGAAGTTCATCGTCGGCGACGACGTGGAAGTGGAGTACCACGAAGAGATCTATCGGCTGATGACGACCGATGGCCTCACCCAACTTCACAACAAGAGATACTTCGACGAAATGCTCGACCGGGAGGTCGCGCGTGCCAAGCGATACAAGCGCACCTTCTCCCTGCTCGTCTTCGATATCGATCTCTTCAAGCACGTCAACGACCGCTTTGGTCACTTGGCAGGTGACGCCATTCTGCGACAGCTCGGCGCGGTGCTCTTGGGCAGGCTTCGAGTGAATGACGTGTTGGCCCGCATTGGCGGAGAGGAGTTCGCGCTCATCACCCCGGAAGTCGGCCTCGATGGCGCTAATGAGCTCGCCGAAAAGATCCGTCGCTTGATCGGGGACACGCGCTTCGAGTTCGAGGGCACGCAGGTCGGAGTCACGGTGAGCGTAGGCGTAGCCGAATGGCTAGCGCACTACGAAGATCCCTCAGATCTGTTCAAGGCCGCCGACGACAAGATGTACGAAGCAAAACGCAACGGCCGGAACCAGGTCTGTTCCTAGGCGGCAAAGCCGCCCGCGAAGCCTAATTTGGGGACTCTAGGGCTTCAATCGCGAACACCTTGGGTGAGGCCCTTGCCAGGAAAATGGTGCGTGACTATGTTCGCCCACAGTACTGGAAAAACTTGGGTTCCGACCGAGTTGGAGTAGAACAACAGCATGAGCGACGAAGAGGAAACAATCACATCGATCCCGCCCCCTGATACGGGCGAAATCGAGTTCGGGGACGAGCTGCCGGTCTTGCCGATCCGCAACGCCGTGCTCTTCCCGGCTGCTGTCGCACCCTTTGATGTGGGTCGCGAGAAGTCCGTCGCACTCGTAGAGGACATCGAGAACCTCGATCAGCCGATCATCGCGATCGTCGCCCAGCGGGACCCCTCGACCGACGATCCGAACCAGAACGACCTCTATCCGGTTGGGGTCGCCGCGCGTGTCCTCAAGGCGCTCAAGCACAGCTCCGGAAACTACAGCCTCATTCTCCAGGGCCTGGTGCGAATCCGCGTCGAGCAGGTGGTGACATCTGAACCGTACATGCGCGCTCGTGTGTCGCGCCTGGACGAGCCGGCCGACGAGGACGTCGAGAGCGAGGCGCTGGCAATGAGCCTACGCGACATCGCCAAGCAGGTCATCCAGCTCATGCCGGAGTTGCCTCGGGAGGCAGGCTCACTGATTGACTCCATTCAGGAGCACGGTCAGCTCGCCGACTTGGTCGCAGCGAACCTCGACGCTCCCGTCGATGAAAAATCGCAGCTCCTCGAAACGCTCGATGCGAAGGAACGCATTCGCAAGGTGCTGCGCCTGCTCACGCGTCAGCTCGAGATCCTCAAGATGCGCGAGCGCATCAACTCCCAAATCAAGGAGGAGATGGGCAAGAACCAGCGCGAGTACGTGCTGCGCCAACAGCTCAAAGCAATCAAGGAAGAGTTGGGCGACGAAGAGGGCGATCAGGGCGACCTCGATGTCCTCGAAGAGCGCATGGCCAAGGCGAACCTGCCGGGCGAGGCCGACGACGTCGCGCACAAGCAGCTCAAGCGCCTGCGGCAGATGCAGGTCGGTTCGGCGGAATACACTGTCGTTCGCACCTACATCGAGTGGATTCTCGACATCCCGTGGAGCAAGCAGACCACCGACAACGCGGACATCGCGGCCGTGCGCAAGGTGCTCGACGAGGACCACACCGGCCTCGAGAAGGTCAAGAAGCGTATCGTCGAGTACCTGGCCGTCCGCAAGCTCAAAGCCGACAAGAAGGGTCCGATTCTGTGTCTCATCGGACCACCTGGTGTGGGTAAGACCTCGCTCGGCCGTTCGGTCGCACGCGCAGTCGGACGCAAGTTCCACCGCATCAGCCTCGGTGGCGTCCACGACGAGGCCGCGATTCGTGGGCACCGGCGCACCTACGTCGGCGCCCTCCCCGGCCAGGTCATCCA
>JAFDFW010000394.1 GCA_019309605.1 Deltaproteobacteria bacterium
GTCCCTCCTCGCCGTTGGCCTCGGGTACGAACACCCAAGTCTCCCAGAAGGCGAGGGCATCTTCGTTGCGGTACGAAAACTCGAGAACGCCATCTCCTGTTCGCGCCAGCTCCGGATCGTTGATCAGCGTGATCGTTTGGCTCTGCGTGAAGTGAGTTGTGCCCATGATCCGGGTGGGTCCAGCCTCAAAACTTGGGTCGAGGAAGTCGGAGGAAGTACCGCAGCGTTCGTCGGAGACGATTTCGAGGTCGTCGATGACGAGCTCACTCGGGTCCCGCGAGCTGTTCACCAAAGGCGTTAAGATCAGGTCGACGACATTGCCGTGCGTCCAGGGGGGCAGGCAGTACACGGAAGAGACGTCTGAGCCGTTGCCGATTGCGTCATCAAGCGGGAGGTGGCCGTTTCCGGAACCCGAGTTCTCGTAGCGACCGATCTGAAATTTGAAGACGAGACCGCTGGTGCCTCGCCACCAGAAGCGGAGCGCGGGCGACTCCAGGGACTCCGAAGACGGAACGGAGAACGTGGTCCACGCGAACGCCCGATCGTTGCCTTCACGCGCAAGCCGGACACCCGAGGTGCCGCCGCGACCGACACCGTCTACGAAGCCGGCCTCGGCGGCACCTGTGGTGTCGAACTGCCAACCGCCGAGGCCACTCTCTCCGGTGCCGTTCAGTGCCTCTCCCGGCGGAGGGCACTCACCGGGCTCCGCCGGCACGATGGTCAGACGATCCACCTCGATGCTGCCCACCGGCTCGTCGAAGCAGGTCGAATGCTGCTCGCGCGCTCCAAGCTGAACGAGAACCGAGCCGCCGTACGCCGCCCCCCCGAGGCAGACGCGCTCGGTTTGCCACGCGTCGTCGGAGGTCGGTCGGAGCTGCGCCCAGGCACGATTCATCCCGAGTGACAAACCCCATAGTTCTTCGGCGCGGTACGTCAGCTCCGCCACGAGGGGCTCGGCGACGTCGTAGCTTGGCATCTCGACCAACTGGCTCAGCACACCTGCGTTGCATGCGACGCTTGACGCCAAGAAGCCGACCCCGTCGTCCACGGAGCCGCGTTCGAACGGGAGAACGGTGGCGCCTCGGCTCAGGGTCCACGCCTGCTGATCTTGAAAACCCGGATCGTCGAGGACGCCGTTCCACGTGCACGGATTGCCCTCGTAACCCGGCGCACAGATGCAGGACGAGGATTCCGCACCGCCGCCACACACTTCGTGCGCGGTGGCGCTGCACGCAGGCTCGCATTCCTTCGGGGTCATTTCCGAAGGGACGCAGCGTCCTGCTTGCTCGACGAACTCTGGCAGGCACACCGGGGAGCTGCAGCTAGCGAGCAACACGCCAATGAGCACGGCTCTGAGAGAATACGGACGCAATACCGGCATGTTGTACGCATTGGCACCAGAAGTGCAACGTGGGCAGAAGCCCGATCGGGCGGGTCCGGATGTCCCGATGGGGCCACCTCGCACAATTTACGTATGGACAGGGGCCGGCATCAGTGGTTCCTTCAGGCAGCGTCGGGAGCGAAGACGAGAAGCCCCCGGCGGAAGAACAGGAGATTCTGATGCCCCAACGACGCTCGCTTCGTCTCCTATGGGTGGCTCTGATTCCGATGCTGGTGTTCCCGTTGTACGGGCCAACGTCTTGCAACCGCAACTGTCCACCGTCGTCCAACCCGTGCCAGCGAGCGGCGGGCCGGTCCATCGAGACGAACCAATGCGTCTACGTCAACAACGTAGACGGGACGGCCTGTAGCGATCAGGGTGTCACTGGAATCTGCTCCGACGGGCAATGCCTGGCGTCCGAGTGCGTGGGTGATGAGTTCTTTGGTATTTGCGACAACCCCGTGGGTGGAGGGCTCGTGGGCGCATGCGCGGACGACCTCTGCGTCCTCGCCGCTCCTCAAGACGAGTGCATGAAAGTCGACATTGGGCGCATCAATTGCTGCACCCAGCAGGGATGCGCCGCCGCCAGCGGAGCATACTGCACCGATCGGCTACACGGCGTGTCTTGCGATCCGACCGGGGTCGAGCCACCGGGGCAGACAGGACAAGACGGGATCTGTGACAACGGCACCTGCGTGGCCCAAACCGGTCTCTGTGCCGACGTCGCATGCCCGACCAGCGTGACCGATCCGTGCGCCCGGGACTACTGCGACCCGGACATCGGCGCGTGCGACGAGCACCTCATTCCACTGCTTGTGCCCTGTGCGTCGTCGGGAAACGAGGCCGTCTGCCAAGGGGGTACCTGCGTCGCGGTGAATGGCAATCCGTGCGACGATCGTGACACGTGCACCCGCGACCTATGGGATTGGGAGAATGGAGGGGGCTGTGTGAATGAGTACGTGGGCCCCCAAGGCGCGTCCTGCACGAACCCTGACGGTTACAGCGGCCAGTGCGGTGCTGGCAGGTGTCAGCCCGCGTTCGTCCCGTGCCTCGACAAACCCGATCCTGATGCCTTCTGCGACGACGGGAACGAATGCACGTTCGACGAGTGCGAACCCACACTAGACGCTTGTCGGAGCACGAGCGAGCCGGACAACACGTTGTGCCTCGAAGACGAGTTTACTGGCGAGTTCAACGGCCTCTGCCGATACTGGGTTTGCCTCCCCGATCTCTGCATCGGCAGGGACTGTAGCGACGGGCATTCGTGCACCGACGACATTTGCATCCCACCGTTCGGCATCTGCGAGAACCCAACCAAGGCCGACGGCGAACCTTGTGACGGCGAACCTGGCCAGTGCGGCTTGGGGCAGTGTCAACCGGTGCTCGAATGCCTATACAACCCCGGCAACCCCGATCAGCATTTCCCGCAGTGCGACGACGGAAACGAGTGCACCTTCGACAGGTGCAACAGCAGCAATCAATGCGTCAACCCCCCCCACACATTCGTCCACCCCTGCGGCCCTGGGGGTGACGGCCTGTGTGTTGGCGGCAACTGCGTGTACCTCTAGGGTCTCGGTCACCCGCCCGAGCAGAAGTGCTCGTAGTCGACGTACTCCGTGATCGTCGGGTGGTCTCCGACAAAGATCCCAAACAAGATCCGACCGACGTTGGCAAGATCCGACCGACGTTGGCGGCGAGCGACGGCACGAAGGTGACCCCGGGGAGCGCCCTGGAGCCTCCGGGCAGAGATCCGAGAGATCCGACCGAGGTTGGCGTCGACTGAAGGTGCCAGCTGCGAAGAAGATCCGAGATCCGAAGATCCGACCGAGGTTGGCGGCGAGCGACGGGACGAAGGTGACCCCGGGGAGCGCCCTGGAGCCTCCACCGGCGGACTCAATGCAAGCCCGGATGGGCCCGGGACACCGTAGCGATGCGACTTGAGCTCTTCGGTGCGTGCCCCGGCTCGTAGACGACGCGCATCAGACGCACCGAGGCGCCCCGCCCGATGGTTATGGGGCGCTCAGCTCACCGCAAGAGCGTGTTTGGGGGACGGCTAGGGTGCGGGGCCACACCGCGCCCCGTGGCACACGCGCATCCACCACGTGCCCGCGGGGAAGCAGGCTTTCCGGTC
>JAFDFW010000395.1 GCA_019309605.1 Deltaproteobacteria bacterium
GCCCTCGTGGCCGAGCACCGACGGAAAGATCCCCTCCGGGTCCGCGCCCGACAGGGTGTATGCGTCTGTATGACAGATCCCCGTGGCCTTGATCTCGATGAGCACCTCGCCCGCACGAGGGCCCTCGAGCTGTACTGTCTCGATGGATAGTGGTTTGCCGGCTTCGTGTGCAACTGCAGCGCGAACTTCCATGAAATTCCTCCGTGAGAGACCATGGGTACGCTCGTCACTACGGGATTTCAACAGGAAAGGTGGGGGTCGTGATTGGCGTTCCTTGCGGGGCGCGCTACGTTGGGTTCGTGCGTCGGCTCATTCCAGGCATTGCGATTCTGCTCGCTTACACGGTCACGCCTGGCGCCGGCGAGATGCTCGAGAATGCCGCGCACTTGGTGGTCGACGGGCACACAGCCCACTCAACGCACGAAGCGGAAGAAGAGCCGTGCAACGATTCACACGGCTGCTCAGGGCCGTTTCAAACCTGTCCCTGCCACGGAACGTCCGCGTTCGTGATCGACGATGGGCCGATTGAAGTGGCCGTTGCTGAGCTCGAAATCGTGACTCTCCAACGTTTCGTGGCCGACCTGGAAGCGGACGGCGTCATGACCGGCGTTTTCCGTCCACCGATCGCCTAACTCTGTCGTTCTAGGGACTGGTGCGCCTCGAGATCGCTGAACGTGACGTTCAGCAGCGTCCGAGAGCGCGTGACCGAACCTTCAACACTGAGATTGCCCGGAGGAACGGGCAAAGGAGAGACAAATGACTTCCGCAGCTTGGCTGCGCGCGAGCATCGCAATCCTCGCGCTTCAATTAGCGTCTGCCTGGGAGCGATGCTTGCACATGCGGATGAGCACGCGCCAAGAATGCTCGTCGCACGCGCCGAGCTCGAACGTGGGCAAGCGGCGGTCGACGGCGCGTCCGTCGTGCTGCAGAAGAACACGATCGCCGGCGTCACCGCGGGGCCCCGGTTCGTCGAAGGGGCGCACGGCGTCGATTTTCAGGTCTGGTTGAGGCAGCCGATCGAAATCGCCGGCGAACGCAAGCAGCGTCGCAAAGCCGCCGCGAAGTTCCAGGAGTGGACGACAAAGGAGCTCGAGGAAACGCGCTGGCTGGTGCATCGCGAGGTCCATGCCGCCTTTCATACAGCGCTCGTCGCGCGCGAACGCTGGGAGGTCGTGACGAAGCTTCTGGTATCGACCGAAGAGCTGCTGTCCGTCGCCGAGCGCCGGCTTCGAGCGGGCGACATCTCGCCGCTTGCGGTTCGGCTCGCAGAGGGGGAGCTTGCTCAAGCGCGGCAAACGGCGCTGAGCGCTGAGCGCGGGTATCGAACGGCCCAGCTGGAGCTCGCTGAGCTCGCAGGTTGGCCGCCGGACCCCTTGCCGGAGCCAATGGGCGAGCTGGACGAACCAAGACGGGCGCCGCCCGTCGAAGACCTCGTGCGTTTGGCGCTCGAGCAGCACCCCGGTATCGCGGCCCGCGCAACCGCGGTCGAAGAAGCGCAAGCGTTGGTGCGGCTGGCGGACCGTGAAGCTTGGCCAGAGCCGTCGATCGGTGCGGTCTACACCCGCGAGTCGGACCCGAACGTCCGCATCTACGAGCACGTCGTCCAGGGGGTGTTCACGCTCCCGATTCCGTTCACTCAGCGAAATCAACAGGGACGCGCGCGCGCGCGGGCCGAGCTGACCGTACGGCAAGCCGAACAGCAAGCCTTTCGACAGGCGTTACAAGCGCGGCTCGCGCGAGCCGCCATCGCGGTCGATGCCGATGCCAATCGTATCGCTGCATACGGGACGGAGATCCTTCCCGCATTCGAAGGCAACCTCACACTGCTTCGCCGCGCCTTCGAGCTCGGCGAAGTCGACCTGCTGCAGGTGTTGGTTGCACGCGAGCGATTGCTTCGGATTCAGCAGGACGCACTGACCGCACACCAAGATTACTACCGCGACGTCGCGGCCCTCGAGGCGGAAGTCGGCATGGAGGTATGGCCCGATGAGCACGACGAACACGACGAACACGAACACGACGCCGGAGAGCACGATGAGGAATAGGTACGAGCTCATGCCGTGGATGGTTGCACTGGCCCTGCTGGCCGGATGCCAGAGTCAGCCTTCACACGACGAACACCCCGATGAAGCCGCTCATGGCGACCATGAGGGCCACGGTGACAATGAGGGCCACGATGACCATGAGGGCCACGATGACCATGAAGACCAGAAGCCGGACGGGATGGTTCGCATCTCGGAGGCCGGCCTCGAGCGGAGCGGAATTCGAACGGAGCCCGTTGTCGTGGAGCAACTGATCGGGGGCGTCGACGTCCCTGCCGAGGTCCAACTCAATCCGAATCGCACGGCGCACGTCACGCCCATGGTCGCCGGTCAGATCGACGAGGTTCACGTCTCCCTCGGCGACATCGTGAAGGCCAACCAGCCGCTGGCGACGATGCGAAGCGTGGCGCTGGGAGAGGCGCGCTCATCGGTAACCAACGCTCGCGCGGCGGTGGAGGTCGCCCGCGCCAACTTCGTCAGGCAGGAAGAGCTCAAGCGCGAGGGCATTGGCTCACAGCGAGCCTATCTCGAAGCGCAAGGACATCTGCGCAGCGCCGAATCGGATCTAGCGGCTGCCAGCGAGCGGATCCGGGTCTACGGAGGGCGCAAAGGCGCAGGAAGCACGACCACGATTCGAAGCCCCCTGAATGGTATCGTCATCGAACGGCACGCCACAGCTGGCGAGGTGGTCTCGGAGGGTGCCTCCCTTTTCATGGTGTCGGACCTATCGCGGGTATGGATCGTAGGGCGCGTCTACGAGCAAGACGTCGCGGCAGCCCGCGTCGAGGCGCCAGCCGTAGTCTCACTTCAGGCCTACCCCGGCAAGTCGTGGCCCGGCGAAGTAAATTACGTCGGCCATACGCTCGACCCACACACACGCACGCTCGACATTCGCGTCGAGCTCGACAACCCGGACGGGACGCTCCGGCCCGGGCTGTTCGGACGCATCTCCCTGAGCCCGGAAGGCAACCTCACGACGCAAGTCCCGGCCATTCCTCAGAGCGCGGTGCAGCGAATCGAAGGCCAAACGCTGGTGTTCGTCGCGACCGACGAACCTGGCGTCTTTCGTCCAGCATTTGTGACGTTGGGGGCGCGTGCACGCGGCAAGGTGGAAGTCCGGGACGGCCTGGTTGAAGGCGAGCAGGTCGTCGTGTCCGGCGGCTTCACGCTCAAATCGGAGTTGCTTGGAGGCAAGCTCTCCGAAGGCGACCACCAGCACTAGGGGGAACCATGATCGAACGTCTCATCAATTTCTCCATTCACAATCGTGCCCTCGTCGTCTTCGGCGTGTTGCTCATGGGAGCTCTCGGCCTTCGAGCCGCCCAGCAGTTGCCGATCGACGCCGTCCCCGACGTCACCAACGTGCAGGTGCAGGTCCTGACCACGGCTCCGGCGCTCGGGCCGCTCGAAGTAGAGAAGTTCATCACCTTTCCGATCGAAACGGTGATGAGCGGCCTCCCCCACCTCGAAGAAGTGCGGAGCCTCTCCAAGTTTGGCCTGTCGTCCGTTACGATCGTGTTCGAAGAGGGCACGGACATCTACTTCGCGAGGCAGCTCGTCGCGGAACGCCTCGCCGACGCGCGCCAAGCGGTTCCCGAAGGCTACGGAAACCCGACGATGGGTCCCATCTCAACCGGGCTGGGTGAGATCTACCAGTTCACCGTGGAAGGCGAGCCGATGTGCCCGGTCGACGGACCCGACACGGAGGACTGCTACACGCCGATGGAGCTGCGGACGACCCTCGACTGGTACATCGCCTACCAACTCCGGTCGGTCCCGGGCGTGGTCGAGGTCAATACGTTCGGCGGGCAGCTGAAGACGTACGAAGTCCAACTCGACCCCGCACGACTGACCGCCCTCGACATTCCGCTGGGCGACGTGTTCGAGGCAATCGAACGCAACAACGCCAACGCCGGCGGCGCATACATCCAGCAATCGGGAGAGCAGCTTCTCATTCGAGGCGAAGGACTGATCGCCAACCTGGATGACATTCGCCGAATCGTGGTTGCCAACCGCCACGAAGGGACGCCGATCACCATCGACGAGCTGGGTTCGGTGGCGACCGCCCCGATGGTGCGTCAGGGCGCCGCGACCCGTGACGGAGAAGGCGAGGCGGTCGTCGGCCGGCCAACACTGCCGAAAGGGATGACCATAGAAACCTTCTACGACCGTACCGACCTGGTCGACCGAACCATCCGCACCGTGGCGACGAATCTCGTCGAAGGCGGTGTCTTGGTCGTGCTGGTGCTTCTCCTGCTGCTCGGAAACGTTCGAGGCGGACTGCTGGTGGCCTCGGTGATCCCGTTGTCGATGCTGGGCGCCTTCATTGCAATGCGAGCCACCGGCCTCTCTGGAAACCTGATGAGCTTGGGCGCGATCGACTTTGGGCTCATCGTGGACGGATCCGTCGTGATCGTGGAAAACGTGGTCCGCGTCATGAGCGAACGGCGGCCCGACAGCCGCGCGACGAAATCGACCGTGCACGAAGCCGCCCTCGAGGTCGCCAGACCTGTCGCGTTCGCCGTTGCCATCATCATCCTCGTCTACGTTCCGGTGCTCTCGCTGCGCGGCGTCGAGGGCAAGATGTTTCAGCCGATGGCGCTGACGGTCGTGTTTGCCTTGGCCGTTTCGCTCGTTCTGGCTCTAACGTGGGTGCCCGCGCTTTGTACGTTCGTGTTCCGAAAAGGGGTCGTAGAGCATGACACCTGGCTGCTCCGAAGGATTCGAGCGTGGTACGGCCCTTTGCTACAACGCTCAGTCGCTCAGCCGAAGAGGACGATTGGGTTCGCTTCCGTGATCTTCGCTGTGTCCCTGGCCGCAGTGCCGTTCCTCGGCGCCGAGTTTGTCCCCACGCTTGAAGAAGGCGCGATTGCGATGCACGCGATTCGGCTTCCCTCGGTGTCCCTCGAAGAATCGGTCAAAGCCGTCACGCGAGTCGAACGCGTACTCCTCGACCGGTTTCCCAACGAGGTCGAGACCGTGGTGTCGAAAACTGGGCGACCACGTGATCATCATGCTCAAACCCAACTCGGAATGGACCGTGAGCTCCAAGGAAGAGTTGATCGAAGCGATGGAACGAACGCTCCGCGACGAGGTTCCTGGCCAGCGATTCTCGTTCTCTCAGCCCATCGAAATGCGGATGAACGAGCTCATCAGCGGTGTGCGCTCGGACGTGGCGGTCAGCATCGCGGTCAGCATCTATGGCGAGGACCTGCAAGCGCTCAAGAAAGCGGGAGACGACCTCGCGAGGATTCTCAGTGCGGTTCCGGGCGCAGCGGACGTCAAAGCCGAGCAATCCGCGGGGCTTCCGGTGCTGCGAGTTCAGGTCGACCGCGATCGGATCGCCCGATACGGCATCGATGCCGGCGACGTGCTGGACGCGGTCTCTGCGATGGGCGGACGCGGAGTTGGAGAGGTCTTCGAGGGACAACGCCGATTCGCCCTACAGGTCCGTTATCGAGAGGACGCGCGCTCGGGGATCGAAGCGATTCGGCAGATCCCCATCGCCTCCCCCACGGGAGCGCTCATCCCGCTTGGACAACTCGCCACCTTGACCGTCGAAGAGGGCCCGGCCCAGATCAGCCGCGATCGGATCCAGCGGCGACTCACCGTCGAAGCAAACGTACGGGGTCGCGACCTCAGCGGCTTCGTTTTGGAAGCGCGAGCGCAGATCGAGAAGGCCGGAGTGCTTCCTGCGGGCTACTTCCTCGAATGGGGCGGCCAGTTCAAGAATCTTCAGGAGGCGGCGGAGCGCCTGATCGTCGCCGTCCCGATCGCCCTATTCTTGATCTTCTTCCTGCTTTACATGACCTACGGTGCGGCGATGCCGGCGTTGATCGTCTACCTCAACGTCCCCTTCGCGGCGACCGGCGGCATCCTGGCTCTCTTGTCCCGCGGCATGCCTTTTTCGATCTCCGCAGCTGTCGGGTTCATCGCCCTATTCGGCATCGCCGTGCTGAACGGAGTCGTCTTGATCTCCTACATCCTGCAGCTTCGAGAGGACGGTGAGTCGCTCGACGATGCCGTAAGGAATGGGGCGCTCACGCGGTTGAGGCCCGTGCTCATGACCGCGGCGGTTGCCGCATTCGGGTTCGTCCCGATGGCGGTAGCAACGAGCGCGGGCGCCGAAGTTCAGCGGCCGCTGGCAACGGTGGTCATCGGAGGCCTGGTCACGTCCACCTTGCTCACCTTGTTCGTGTTGCCCGCGGTGTACAGCTGGCTAGGCAAGAGGAGCGACTAGCACCGCTCGGCAGCATCAAATCGCCCCTTCATCTTGCCCATCCACATGCTCATCAATGCAGGCTTGGGCAGGCCGAGCGAGCGCAGCTCGTCCGCAATGGGATGCGCGCCAAGCTCGATGTCGGCGCCACGCATGCGGATGCCTAGGTTCTCTGCGCTGGATGCAAATGGCGTCTCGTGAAGAGCGCCGTCGATG
>JAFDFW010000396.1 GCA_019309605.1 Deltaproteobacteria bacterium
GCTCCGTGGTGCGCGACCCGGTATTGCTGGGAGTCGCGGTAGGAGAGATTGAAGCCGTCGACCACGGCGCCTACCCCGGAGGGCCCGTGCACCGGCGTCGGAGAGGCGCTTCCGGCGTTCGCCCAGCGCTGCATCAGCAGCTCACCCAGGCCATCGATGTGATCCGAATGGAAGTGGGTGAGCAGGACCCCCGCGATCTTCCCCTGCGGTAGCCGCATGCGCGAAAGCACGCGCGACGAGCCTGCGCCGACGTCAACGATATAGACACGCTCGCCGGCGATCACTGCGGTGCACGGCCCCGAACGCTTCGGGTCCGGCAACGGCGAGCCGGCACCGCAAAGCGCCACGTGGAGCCCGTCGGGAAGCTCGTCCAGCAGGCTCGAGGCCATGTTGCGCTCCACCAGCCGCTCGATCAGCCGCAAGGTAATGGTCTTGCGCAGCGCGTAGCCCGTCACTGCCAGCACGACCAGAAGGCCGAGCATCCCAAGTCCGAATCGCTTCATTCGTTCTCGCTTCCCATGACCTGAGTCCGCATAACAGCGGACTGTCGCCGACAGCATAACCGAAAGCATCGAGACCTGGCTCTCGGTGCCGTGAGGGTGCCATGGCGATGTGAAATCACATGATATGGAGTGACGAACCGTGAACACCACGATGCGGGCAAGTCCCTGCCATGTTTTGGGTTTTTGTGTGATTCCGGCGTGTTGTGACGGTTGGCGAAAACCGGCGTTTGTAAACTCATAACCCGAAGGTCGTCAGTTCAAATCTGGCCCCCGCAACCAACGAAGTCGGGCACTTAGCGAATGGGCTAGGTGCCTTTCTTTTTGCTCGGTGCCGTGGGGTGGCACAACGGGCCGTAAAGGCTCCAACAAACATAGTTGCGCGCCCGAGCCGAGATGGGATCCAACGCGAGTGCTCACTCAGCTCCTGAATTGCGCAGAACTAATCGTTATGTCGATTTCCTGAGAGCTCCGAAAGGCCGTTCATAGTTCCTATCAGCCCCTCTCGAGATCGTGCGAACCTCGCCGCCGCTCTCGTCGTTGAAGAAGTCGAATCGCACGGGCGTCGCGGTCCGCGGCGCGGCTGGCGACGAAATGGCGCCACGTGCCGGGGTGCGGTGTCTTCTGAATTGCCCTTCGTTGATTCGCGAGCTTCCGCCTGAGGGCGCGAGATTCGATGGCCTGGCGGAGCACCAGCTGTTGTGAAAGGCGTTTTCGGTCGCGGCTCGATACCGGAAGGGCGGCGAGGAGGCCTCCCTGGTGTCGATACTTCTGCTTGAGTCGCCAACGCTCGCGAGAGGCGGACTCTCGATAGCCGCTCCAGGCGTGTCGGCGCTCTAGTCGGGCGTTGTTGAGGGACTGCGCGTAGTCGTGCCACAAGCTCTTCGGCACCGTGAGCGGCACGGGCGAATACCGATGAACCGCGCGCCCGGCATCTTTCTGTTGATGCTCGGAGGCCTGTCGAAAGTCCCCGAGCTGCTTGCACAGCCGCGGTTTACTGAAGTTGCGACCTACGCATGACGCCTTCACGCGAACGCCCCGCTCGGCATCCTCAAAGACGAGCCCGTTGCCATGCAGCCGAACCACCACGCCGAAGCGACCGCAGACGTTGTGCAGGTCGTCCCAGCTTCTCAGCTCGGTTGCTTGAAGAGCAGGGGCGAGCGTCTTCCGGGCCCAGCGCGCGAAGCTCTCGATCCCCTGGTGCGCTTCGCAGTCCGCTGCTCTTTCAGGCAGCTTCTCTCGCTCCCTCGCTACGGTCTGAAGGGGTGTGAGCCCCAGTTCCATCTCCAGGGCCCGGCCCGCGGTGAAGAGCTTCTGGTGGTCCCAAGCTGGCGAGTGGATGCGAAAGGTCCCCGGATGAATCTTGTGGATGGCCACGTGAACGTGTTCGTGCTCTTTGTCGTTGTGGCGGGCAGCGATGTACTGGTGATCGGAGAACCCCAAGGCGTCGATCAGGTTTTCCACAACGTGCCTCAGCTCCTTCCTGTCGAGGCTTCGGTCTTCGGGATGAAGTGAGATGACCGTGTGATAAATGCGGTCGCTGCCGGCACGGGTGTTCTGCGCGTCCACGGCTTCGACAAGTCGGCAGGCGAGCTCGAGGTCGTTGGTCGTAGTGACGCCCGGAAGATTGGCGGCCAGGAACCAGGTCGTTCGCGGCTTGGCGCTTCGGCCCCGAATGTAGCGCGCGAGCTGACGAAACCCTCGGTGAGATGACGAGGCGCGCTGGTGGCGAACAATCACGGCTGCCCCGCCAAACACTCCACCGCCCGACGGACCTGGGCGATGGCGTCGCGTAGCTCGATGTTCAATCCGTAGTGGCTGGTTCGGTCGGCAACGCCTTCTCGAATGGCGAGCTTCAGGAGGCCGCCAATGCGGTTGAGGTTGGCGTGAACCCGCGACACCTCGGTAAGCGCTTGAGCGTCGAGGGTGCTTTTCAGGCGAACCCCCCAGAGGCAGCATCGGAGCACCTCTGCCCGCGAGCAGCTTGTCTGGCGGGCGAGGACATCCAGGCGGATCAAATCATCCTCATCCACACGGAAGGAGACCATTCGGGACTTCGGCTTCCTTGCTTCGAGCCCCTTCACTTGGCGGCCCTCTGCTCTGCGTCTCGGCCATCGCTAGCCACGACGGCTAAGATCAAGCCAGCGAGCTCCATCGCCCGCCTGAGCGCGAACTCAGGGGGCCCGTCGAGTAGCTGTTGGCTGACTGCAACCAACTCCGAACGCAGCACGAGGTCGGCGAGCTCGCGCAACGACGCGATCGGGATCTCGCCTCCGTCGGCAACGCGCTGCACGATCGCCCTCGCGCACGCGCGCACGTCCGACATCGTCACGACGTCGGTCGCTTCTGGGACATCCTGTCCCGAATGCGTCTTTTCACTACCTCTCAGGACGTCTGCTGACGCATCTTTCCCCAATAAATTCGCGGAAAGGAGGGGCTCCTGCGTACGTTTAGGTTCCAGTGTCCTTAGGACGTGCAGGTTCGAGTCCTGTTCCTCGCACTGAAATGGTTTCGCGGAGTTAGCTTGAGCGTCGGAAGCGCGCGGACGATGGCATCCATCTCCGTCGGAGAGAGATCGATTCGTTTCCGCCGCCCACTCGGATGGGCGGTCCCGGTTGCGCGCCGCGGGAGCTTGGGAACCACGGGGGCTTCCTGTACGCTGCCGCGCTCCACCATCCAGCTGAGCAGACGACGGAGCGCAGTGTCTCCGGAGAGACCTCGGACCGCACGCCCGCGAGCCAACTCCCGATGAGCTCCGGTAGCGGCACATCGGGAACCTCATGATCGAGGCGATCGCCCTCCGCTACTCGTCGAACGAGTCGGGCTGCCTCGCTCTGAGCCGCTGCACGATCCGTCTTGCCAGATGCTGCGCCTGACATCACCCCAGCGGTTCTGAGCCGATCGGCAGCTCGGAGACATGGCCCTACGCATCGGGGACGTCGATGAGGAGGCACAAGGCGTCATCGGGAACTTCGCTGGCGAACAGGCGAGGAACCGGTAACCA
>JAFDFW010000397.1 GCA_019309605.1 Deltaproteobacteria bacterium
CTACGAAGTAGCGGTCAACGCGGTCTTTCGCAGAGAGGAAGAGAGGATGACGGCCCGAAAGCTGTTCGCACTGCTGTCATTGACCCTCGCTGTCGCCTGCCAGGGTGGTGGCGACAAGGTGGAGAGCACGACACCGGCGCCCGCCGAGACGCCCGCCGGGGATGGCCAGTTGACACCCGACGAGGCGAGGGCCATCGCCAAGGAAGCTTACATCTTCACCTACCCGCTAGTGATGATGTACCGCACGATGTATTTGCAGTCGATTGACACCAAGTCCAAGTCCTACAGCGGCGGCTTCGGCAAGTGGCTCCATCTCGGTACTTCCTCACCAAAGGACACCGACATCGTTTCGCCGAACAACGACTCTCCGTACTCCTATGCATGGGTCGACCTGCGTGCCGAGCCGTGGGTGGTGACCCTGCCGAAGATCGAAAAGAGCCGCTTCTACACCAGCCAGTGGGATGATCTCTGGGGCTTCGTCCTCGACAACCCCGGGTCGGTCGAAGACGGCAACGACGGCGTGAGTGTGCTCCTCGCATCGCCGACGTGGAAGGGGAAGCTACCCAAGGGCGTGAAGCGGGTCATCCAGGGAGATTCCAGTTTCCTCGGCACACTGACTCGCACCCAGTTGATCGATCCCAAGGATCTGCCCAACGTCAAAAAGATCCAGAGCGAATACAAACTGCAACCACTCAGCGCGCACCTCGGCAAGCCAGCGCCCGAGCCAGCTCCCGCGATTGAATGGATGCCGTGGAAAGACGGGGCCCAGACGACCGATGGGTTTTGGGCCTACGTGAATTTCCTGCAGCAATTTACGACGCCGAATCCACAGGACCAGCCGGTTCAGCATCGGATGGCCAAAATTGGTCTCGTTCCGGGCCAGGCGTGGGACTCGTCAGCGCTCGGCAAGGACGTAAGCGCGGCGATCGCGGAAGGGATGAAGGACGCCCTGGCGGAATTGAAGAAGGGCTCCACCCATATCACGGACCCCAGTTTGTTCTTCCGTTCCCGCAAGGGTCTGAACAAGGACTACTTCGACCGCGCGCTAGGCGTCATGGTTGGCATCTTCGGCAACGTGAAAAAGGCATCGGTCTATTTCGCGGTCCCCAAAGACGATCAGGGAGAGCTCTTCGACGGCAGCAAGGGCGACTACACGATCACGTTTACCGCGGATCAGATCCCACCTGCGAAGAACTTCTGGTCCTGGACCATTTACAAGCTGCCCCAACGCTGGCTGGTCGACAATCCCATCAATCGCTATTCCATCGGCAGCGCCACGCCCGGGCTGAAGAAGGCCAAAGACGGATCGATCACCATCTACTTCCAGGTCAAGTCTCCCGGCAAGGACAAGGAGAGCAACTGGCTACCGGCGCCTCAGGGCCCTTTCTGGCTGGTGCTCCGCACTTACGGCCCAGGTAAATCCATCTTGGACAAAACCTGGAAGATGCCCCCTGTGAAGAGGTTGAAATGAGTCACAAACCAATCGCCAAGTCAGTCTCTCCAAGAAAGAGAGAGAGAGCATGAGGACCCAAAAACTGCTCGCACTGTTGTTGTTGTCGCTCGCCGTCGCCTGTCAGGGTGGCGACAAGGCCAAAGATGCGCCCGCTCCGAAGGCGGCCGACGATGCACCGGCGCCCGCCAAACCGGGTGACGACCCGTTCTATCTGCCGCAGCCGCGCCAGCCCTTCGAGGGGAAGGTCGACACGCGCATTGGCTCGCTGGAGTTTGACAACCAGTATCCGTCCAAGGAGTCCATGGAGACGATTCTGGACGCCATGGATTTTCACGGCGCCACGCAGGCCTTTTTGTGGGGAATCCCGATCGCGTCCTTCTCGAACCTCCAGTACTTCCTTCATCAGGACTTCAAGTTCGGCCAAACTGAGTTCTTCGTCTTCGGAACTCTTCCTCAGAAGCTCGGTGTCCTGACGGCCAACGCAACAACGCCCTACATCGGCGCGACACCGGATCTCACCAAGACTGGGCCGTTGGTGGTGGATATGCCTGCGGGGGCACTCGCCGGGATGATCGATGACTTTTGGCAGCGGCCGATCACGGATATTGGATTGCCGGGGCCGGACAAAGGCAAGGGCGCCAAGTATCTGATCACTCCGCCGGGCTACACCGGTGAGAAGCCAGACGGCTACAGAGTGTTTGAGTCGCCCACCAACAATATCTTCCTCGCGATTCGCATCCTCGAAGCCGATCCCAAGAAGGGCGAAGCGTTGAAAGCGGCTTTCCGAATCTATCCCTATGCCGATCGGTCGAAGGCAAAGAAGGGTGTCTATAAGCCTCCGCCCAGGAAGTACTTCTTCGGGCCGCCGCGCGGAATGGCCTTCTGGGAGCGACTCCACGAGATCCTGAACCGCGAGGTCGTGGCGGAGCGAGATCGCTTCTTCATGGCGATGCTGAAGCGCGTCGGGATCGAGAAGGGCAAGCCGTTCAACCCAACTCCGAGGCAGAAGAAGCTCCTCGAACAAGCGGCGTTCGTCGGAGAGGCGATGGCCAAGGCCAACGATCTGGCGAAGCGCTCGACCAAGCCCTACTGGAAGGGTGCGAACTGGAAGATCGCACTCGGCCTTGATCCGACACAGCGCATGGAGAACTACGACCAGCTCGATGAACGTGCGGAATGGATGTATGAGGCCGTCACGACTTCGGCGGGAATGGTCACCACGACGCCGGGGCTCGGCTCGGTGTATCTCGCGTCCTACGCCGACAAGGACGGGAACTGGTTGGACGGTGCCAAGTCCTACAAGTTGCATGTAACCGCCAACCCACCTGCGGAGCAATTCTGGTCGGTCGCGGTCTACAGCTGGGACACTCGCACGCTGATCGACAATGAGCAGAAGCGAGCGGCCCAATCCTCTCGGCAGGATCTCATCAAGAATGCCGACGGCTCGTTCGACCTCTACTACGGCCCCACGGCACCGAAGGGCAAAGAGAAGAACTGGGTCCAAACCATTCCCGGTCAAGGCTGGTGGGTCTATCTGCGCTTCTACGCCCCGACGAAGGCCTACTTCGACAAGAGCTGGCGAATCGGAGATTTCGAGAAGCTCAAGTAGGTCTCGCTCGACGAGCTGGTCAGAAGGTCGAGACCTCTCCCCGTCGCCCTTTCGACAAAACCTGTAAGATGCCCCGTGCGAAGAGGTTGAAATGAGTAACAAACAAATCGCCTATGTTGGACGACACGCCGCGCTGGTTTCGCTCGCCTTGCTGGTTGCCTGTCAGGGAGGCGACAAGGCCAAAGATGCGTTGGCTCCGGAGGCGCCAGACGCCGCCCCCGCACCTGCAGACGCGCCTCCGAGCGAACCCCACGTCGCAGACACGCCCTCGGGACCGTCGCCCGTTGGGGAACCGGGGCGCGCTTCGGACGCACCCAACCCGTTGAAGAATGTCTACTTTGGTGAGCAGCATCTGCACACGGCGAACTCACCGGATGCCTTCGCTATGGGCACCCGCAACACGCCGGACGACGCGTACGATTTTTGTAAAGGCAAGGCGATC
>JAFDFW010000398.1 GCA_019309605.1 Deltaproteobacteria bacterium
GATCGGTCACGACGGTAAGCGTGCGTTTGCGCTGGCGCCGCTCGACGACCTCGTCCGCCCAGGTCGTGTCGAGACCCGTCACCACGTTGGCAAGCGGAATGTAACCCTGCGCGACCGGGCTCCACATCGGGATCTGGCTCAAGCTGTCGACGGTCAGCCGCTCGGGCGCGGGCGCTCGGAACAGCACGGGGATCACCTCATCTTGCTCTCGGTACACGCCGGCCGGCTTGCCCTCAAACCCCGCTTGCATCGCCTCTGCAACCATCCGAGTGGTGATGCCGTGAGCATCTGCCTGCTCTTCTGAAAGTCGCGGACGAACCACCTTGACTCGTTCGAACCATCGGCTGCGGCAACCCTTGGAGTCGTAGGTCGCTTTGCAAATCGCCAACGCCTGTTGCTCGAGGTCGCGGAGCACGTTGGCGTCTGGGCCGACGAGCCGAGCCTCGATCTTACCGGGCTTGCTGGGTCCCAGGTCGAAGGTCCGGCCAAACGCGATCGCATCAGGAGCCGTCTCACGAACGTACTTTTCGGCCCTCTCGATATCGCGGGCGAGGGTGTTGTAGTCCTCGATGTCTACGAGAAACTGGGCGAACCCGCTGTGGCTCTTCTCTGGCGTAAACGTCAAGATGAAACGAAGCGGCCCCTGGCCGATGGCAGACGCGACATGCGTGACGCCCTCTAACTCCGCGAGACCTTGCTCCAAGACCGCCACCCGCTTTTCCGTCTCGTCGATGTCCGTGCCGAGCGGCCAGAACACATCCACGCGGAACTTGGGCGTGGTGGAAGCGGGAAAGAACGTCCTGCCGGTGAACCCGAACCCGTAAAGCGAAACCGCAAAGACGGCCACAACGACCGCGACCGTGACCCAACGAAATCGAATGCAAACGGCGAGGAGCCCCTTGTATCCTCTGTAGAACGCGTTGTCGTAGGGGTCCTTCTGTTCTTTTCCCTGGCTCGGCTTGGGAGGCTTGAGGAACCAAATCCCGAGTAACGGCGTGATCGTCATCGCTGTCACCCAGCTGAGAGAAAGCGAAATGCCGATCACGGTGAAGAGCGATCGGCAGAACTCCCCGGTGCTGTCGGGCGATAGGCCGATCGCGGCAAAGGCGATGATAGCGACCGCCGTCGCGCCGAGCAGTGGCGTCGATGTCTGGCCGGTGACCTCACGCGCTGCATCCTCGGCATCCATGCCGCCATTGATCCGCACTAACATGCCATCGATGATCACGATCGCGTTATCGACAAGCATGCCAAGCGCAATGATCAGTGCGCCGAGCGAGATGCGCTCGAGTGCAACCCCCGCGGGCCCCATGAAAATGAACGTTCCGCAAATCGTCAGCACGAGCACGAAGCCGATGATCAAGCCGCTTCGAAGCCCCATGAAGAGCAACAGAACCACGATCACGATGGCAATGGCCTCGAGCAGATTGATGAGGAACGCGTCGATCGCCGTCGTGACCATGTCGGACTGCATGTAGATGATGCCGAACTCCATGCCGAGAGGCGTTTGCGCCTCGAGCTCCGCCAGCCGGGTCTTGATCCCCTCTCCCATGGTGACGACGTTTCCGCCCTTTTCGGTCGACACCCCGATCCCGATAGCCCGGTGGCCGTCAAAGTGGAGCTTGTTCGTTGCGGGATCCTGATAACCACGCTTGATTTCGGCAATGTCACGCAAGCGGACCTGCGACTGGTCGCCCTTACTGATGAGGATGTCCCCGAGCTCCTGTGACGAATGGATCAGGGAATCGGGCTGGAGCGTGATGTACTCGGTGCCTACGTTGACGCGACCTGCATTGACGACGATGCCCTCGGCGACGAGCTGCTTGCCGATATCATCGCTCGAAATTCCAATTTGAGATACGCGTTCCCGGTCGAACTCGACGTAGACGACTTCAGGCAACACCCCAAAGAGCTCGACCTTCGCGACGTCTTTCACGAGAACCAGCTCGCGGCGAAGGAGCTTGGCGAAGTCGTAAAGCTCGCGATAGCTGTACTCGTCTCCGTGGAGCGCCAAGAACACGCCGTACACGTCGGCGTAGTCGTCATTGACCAACGAGGGGCCTGCGCCCGGGGGCAGGTTCGACTGCGCGTCACCCACCTTGCGGCGGAGCTCATCCCAAACCTGAGGTAGCGCCTCGCTGGGCACGGTCGACCTCATCTCCACCGTGATCGTCGACAGTCCAGGGAGGTTGCGCGATTCGATCCTCTTGATCTTGCCGAGCTTCTGGATGGCGAGCTCGAGCTCGTCGCTCACTTCTTCTTCGACTTCATACGCCGTCGCGCCGGGATACTGCGTGATGACGAGCGCTTCCTTGATGGTGAACTCGGGATCTTCGAGGCGCGGCAAGCCGTTGAACGATTTCATCCCCGCATACACCGTCACCAGGGTGAGGACGAGGATGAGCGTTCTGTTTCGCAGCGCAAAGTCGGTGAGATTCATTGCCGGGTCTCGTCCGATTGCTCCATCTCGGTCACGACGCGCCCCTCGGTCAGCAAGTGCACACCGGTCATGGCGATGGCCTCCCCGCCTTCGAGACCTTCAGTGACGACGATGCGATCTCCTCCGGTGATCTTACCGACCGTCACAGACCGCTTCGACACGCTCATCGACTCCTCGTCGACCAGCCAAACGAACGGCTCGTCTTGGGAATCAGCGACCACGGCTGCAGCAGGCACCAGAAAATCATCCGGCGCGGTGGTGAGGAGGCCGGTGAGGACCAGCTTCGCGGTCATCCCAGAGAGCACACCGACCCCCTCGGGTTTCTCCATGGTGAACGTCGCTCGAAAGGTGCGGGTGTTTGGGTCTGCGGCAGTGGCAAGCTCCGAGAGCGTGACTGGGAACTGCCGCCCTGGAACGGAGGATAGCTCGACCATCGGCTTGGCCTCTGCGTTCCACCGCGCGAGGTCGAAATCTGCACTGCTGCGAGCCTTATCGCCGGCCAAATCCCGTTCTGGCACGTCGACGACCACCTCCATCATGGACTCATCCTGCAAGAGCAGCACGGGCTCACGCGCGGCAACGTTCCGAAAATCGGTGACGAGCTTGCGCGCGATGACGCCGTCGAACGTCGCCCGTAGCTTCGTGTCTTCCAACGCCTTCTGTTTGATCCGCAGCTCCGCCCGGCTCACGTCGCGTGATCGAGTCGCCACGTCGAGGTCCCGCTGCGTGCCAGAGCCGGATGCAAACAGCTTGCTCTCGCGCCGGTACTCCGCGTCCGCGAGTCGAAGGCGCGCGCGCGCCGCTTCTGCCTCAGCCTGATAGTCGCGCGGATCGACTCGTGAGAGGATCTGGCCCTTCCTGACTTGCTGACCTTCTTCAACGTTCCAATCGATGATCAGGCCGTCCACGTCGAATGCGAGCTCGACGACCTTCTTGGACTTGATGCGCCCTGGGTAGTCCGGCCGCGTGCTCCCGAGCTGGCCCGAGAGTCGGTAGATCTTGATCGGCCTCGGCGGCGGCTCGACTGCGACAATTTCTTCCTTCTTACAGGAGCTGAGT
>JAFDFW010000043.1 GCA_019309605.1 Deltaproteobacteria bacterium
GCTGCTCTCGCCCATCTCGAACAGTCCGACCTTCCGACGTTTGCGAACGAAGGTGCTCGGGCGCTTCCCGAAGGCGCGCTTTCACACCTACAGCGCGGTGAATGACGACAACGCCCGTGAAGGGGGTCGCATCGCCTACGGCGAGCCCATGGTGCCGGTCTACAACTATGGCGGCGCGAAGGTAATCGTATCGCTAGCTTCCGATTTCTTGGGAGCAGACCCCGGGGCCGTGGCGGCAGGGGCACGGTTCGCGTCGAGGCGGAGGCTGGCCTCTCCCGACGCGCCGATGAGCCGTTTTTACGCGGTCGAATCGAACTACACCGTTACAGGCAGCATGGCGGATAACCGGCTTCGCATGCGGCAAGCGGACGTGGCGCGCTTCACCGAGGCGCTCGTCGATCAGCTCGCGAGCCTCGGCGTGACTCAGCTCGGCGCAATCGCGGCGAAGCTCCGGCAGCGACCGGGAGCGATCGACACCAACGGGATCGACACCAAGTTCCTGAGCGCGCTTGCAGAGGACCTGGTGAACAACACCGGTCAGTCGATCGTCGTGCCGGGCGCTGGGCAACCCCCGCTGGTTCACGCCCTGGCGTTGGCGATGAACGATGCCCTTGGCAAGGCCGGCGAGACCTACCATCTCGGTCCGAACCTCGACCCGAATGACGAGTCGAGCCGGAAGAGCATCGCCGATCTCGCCAAAGAGATCGACCAGGTTACTTCGCTCATCATGCTGGGTGGGAATCCGGTCTACGACGCGCCTTCTGATGTGAAGTTCGCACAGCTCCTCGGACGCGAAGGGCTCACCTCGGTGCACGTGGCGACGCACCGCGACGAAACCTCCGCGCTGAGCTCCTGGCATGCTCCACTCGCCCACGAGCTCGAGGCCTGGGGCGACCAAACCGCTCTCGATGGAGCCATCTCGTTTCAGCAGCCGCTCATCGCTCCCCTTTACGGTGGCATCAGCGCGCTCGAGCTGTTGGCGAGGATCGCTGGTGAGAAGACCCTCAAGGCTCACGACCTCGTTCGTGAGACCCATGGAACAGGGCTCGATGTCCACGCCAAGAACCTGATCCGGGCCGGGTTCCCCACTGAGTACACGAGCGATGAACAGATTTGGCGAGGCGCTCTGCACACCGGCTTGCTCAAGAGGCAGCCGTCCGACGCCAAGATCACCAGCATCGATGCGATAGTCAGCGCAGTCGCTGCTTCTCCGCCCCCGAAGCCGGTCGGCCAAGGCAGCGTAGAGGTGAGCTTCGAGCCGGACCCCGCCCTTTGGGATGGCAGCCAGGCCAACAACCTCTGGGCGCTCGAGCTTCCGCAACCGATGACGAAGATCGTTTGGGACAACGCCGCCCTCATCTCGCCTGCAACCAGCAAGGCGCTCGGCGTCAAGAATGGGCAGATGCTTCGCCTCACGAAGGGCGAGGCCAAGGTGGAAGTCCCAGCCTGGATAGTTCCCGGACACGCAGACGACTGTGTGACGCTGACCCTCGGCTGGGGCCGCACCGCGGCGGGCCGCTACGGCAACGGCAAGGGCTTCGACGTGAACCCGCTCCGCACGACTGACGGGATGAGCTTCACGGACGGCGTGACTGTCGAGGCGCTTCGCGAGACGTATACGCTGGTCCAGACTCAAACGCACGACCGCATGGAAGGTCGCCCGATCGCCATCGACGCGACGCTCGACGAGTACAAGAAGGAGCCCGACTTCGCTTCGTACCGTTCGGTCGACCCGGTGAGCACGCCTCCGCTTTGGAAGCAGCAGGACTACAGCAAAGGTCACAAGTGGGGCATGGCGATCGACCTCAACGGATGCACGGGCTGCAACGCCTGCGTCATTGCGTGTCAGGCCGAAAACAACATTCCCTCGGTCGGCAAGTTCGAGGTGGAGCGCGGTCGAGAGATGCATTGGCTCCGAATCGACCGCTACTTCGTGGGCGACGACGAAAACGAGCCCGAGATCGCGGTGCAGCCGGTTACCTGCCAGCAGTGCGAGGAAGCGCCCTGCGAGAACGTTTGCCCGGTCAACGCGACGACGCACACGCCCGAAGGCCTCAACGACATGGCCTACAACCGCTGTGTGGGCACTCGTTACTGCGCAAACAACTGTCCCTACAAGGTTCGCCGGTACAACTACCTCGACTGGCACGGACACTTGGATGACGAGTTCGGCTGGTTCGAAGACTTCCCGGAGTCCAGGAAGCTCCAGTTCAACCCCAACGTCACGGTTCGCATGCGCGGCGTGATGGAGAAGTGCACGTATTGTGTGCAGCGCATCGAGGTGGGGAAGATCGCTGCCAAGCGGGAAGGCCGCGCGCTCAAGGATGGCGACATCAAGAGCGCGTGTCAGCAAGCCTGCCCGACCCAGGCCATTGCTTTCGGTGACCTCAACGACCCGAAGAGTGCGGTGACTCGGTGGACGGCGGCCGATCGCAACTACAAGCTGCTCGCCGAAATCGGTACGCGTCCTCGCACGTCGTTCCTGGCGCGCATCCGAAACCCAAACCCCAAGCTGAAGGGAAATGGGTAGGAACCAATGAGTTACGACGCACCTATCAAGGAACTCGGCGAAACGCACCTCCTTCCGGAGGGCACGACCCGAAACGATATCACCGAGACCATCGCGGGCGTCACGGAGAACCCCGCGCCCCGCGGCTGGTGGCTCCTGTTTCTGCTTTCGGTTTCGGTGCTCGGAATCATGGGCGCCGCGCTGGCGTACTTGTTCACTCAAGGCGTGGGCGTCTGGGGCAACAACGCGCCCGTCTATTGGGCCTGGGACATCACCAACTTCGTCTGGTGGATTGGTATCGGCCACGCTGGCACGCTGATTTCAGCCATTCTCTTCCTCTTCAGGCAGAAGTGGCGAACGAGCATCAACCGCTTCGCCGAAGCGATGACGGTGTTTGCCGTGCTTTGTGCGGGCTTGTTCCCGGCGATTCACACCGGCCGTCCCTGGTTCGACTACTATCTGTTCCCGATTCCCAACCAGATGGACATGTGGCCGAACTTCAAGAGCCCCCTGATGTGGGACGTCTTTGCGGTCAGCACCTACCTGACGATCAGCGTCATCTTCTGGTACGTCGGCCTGATTCCGGACCTCGCGACGCTGCGTGACCGATCGAAAAACCTGGTCCGCAAACGGGTCTACGGGTTCTTTGCGCTCGGATGGCGTGGCGCCCATCGGCACTGGCAGCACTACGAGCGGGCATACCTCATTTTTGCAGGCATCTCGACGCCGCTGGTTCTCTCGGTCCACTCGGTCGTTTCGTTCGACTTCGCGACCTCGGTGGTCCCAGGCTGGCACACGACGATATTCCCGCCGTACTTCGTCGCCGGCGCGGTCTTTAGCGGATTCGCGCTCGTCATGACGCTGATGTTGATATGCCGCTCGATCTTCAAGCTGCACAACATCGTGACCATCAAGCACTTGGACTTGATGAACAAATTCATGCTCGGCGTGTCGCTCCTGGTCGGCTACGCGTACGCGATGGAGTTCTTCATCGCCTGGTACTCCGCCAACCCGTACGAGCAGTGGGTGTTTTTCCACAACCGGCTTGGCTGGGGGCAACTCGACAGCAACGGCAACTGGGGCCCGCTGTGGTGGGCGTACTACGCGATGGTGTTCTGTAACGTGGTCGTTCCCCAGATTTTCTGGTTCAAGCGAGCGCGCACCAGCGTTCCGATCATGCTGATTGCAAGCGTCCTCATCAACATCGGCATGTGGTTCGAGCGTTTCGTGATCATCGTCACGTCGACGTATCAGGACTTCCTGCCGTCCTCGTGGGGCATGTTCCATCCGACCTTGATCGACATCCTGACCTACCTCGGCACGTTCGGTTTGTTCTTCACGCTCTTCCTGCTCTTCGTTCGCTGGCTTCCGATGATCGCCATCGCGGAGGTCAAAGGAAACCTGCCGGGGGCGCATCCCGACTTGCATGCCCTAACGGCACATGATGAGGAACCGGACGCGGCCGCCGTGCCGGTGCCAGCGGAGTGAGGCGAATCATGGCTAACCAAACAAAACAGCCTGCTCTTTACCTGGCCGAATACGGCACGCCGAATACGATCGCGAAGGCTGCAATGAAGGTGCGCGACGCGGGCTACCAGAAATGGGATTGCCACACCCCGTACGCCATGCACGGCATGGACGAAGCGATGGGGCTCAAGCCGACTCGCATCGGCGTCATCTCCTTCATCTTCGGCATGCTCGGTCTCGCGACCGCTGTGTTCATGATGCAGTACACAAACGCGTTCTCGTTCAACTTGCTGAACATCGGCGCGGGCTATCCGCTCGTCGTTGGCGGCAAGCCGCCTGGAGCATTCCCCCCGATGGTGCCGATCATATTCGAGCTCGGCATTCTCCTGTGTGGGTTGGCGACCTTGTTCGGCTTGCTCTACATCATCAAACTGCCGATGCACAATCACCCGATCTTCGAGTCGGAGCGATTCGAAGCCGCATCGGACGACCGCTTCTTCATCTCGATCGAAGCGGGCGACCAGAAGTTCGACCTCGAGCGCACCAAGGCGCTTTTGGAGGCGACCGACCCAATCTCCCTCGAGCTAATCGAGGAGGAGGTGCAGTGATGCGCGCTCTTCTCATCACCCTGGCCATGGCGACCTTCGTCACCGGCTGCATCGGCGGCGAGAGCGGCGAGCCTCCGGTCGTCGGCATCCGCAACATGTACAACCAGCCTCGGTACGACACGCAGGAGCGCCAGCCGTTCTTTGCGGACCAGCGCTCCATGCGTCCCGAGGTCGCGGGCACCGTCTCGCGCGAGATGGAGGCGTCCATAGTCGTAGCAACGGGGCGGAATGCCAGCGACGACGATTGGATCATGCAGGTGCACCCTCAGTACATCGCTCAGCACGGAGGCCGGGAAGCGATGCTGAGCAGGGGCAAGGACCGCTACGACATCTACTGCGCGCCCTGTCATGCGGTTTCGGGTGATGGCAAGGGCATGGTTTCGCGACGCGCAGCGGCGCTTGGCGCAAGCGGCCTCATCGCTCCGAGCTTCCATGACGACAGGCTGCGACACATTCCCGATGGACAGCTCTTCGCGACCATCACCAACGGCGTGCGCAACATGCCGGCTTACGCCCACAACCTCCCGGTCGATGACCGATGGGCCATCGTTGAGTACGTCCGCGCGCTCCAGCTGAGCCAAGCACCAGCGGCAGCGCCCGAGAACACGGAGCAATCCCAGTGACCGAAGCGAACAAAAACGACTATCGAGTCGGAGACGACGGTTTCTGGTCGCGCGCGTGGGTCGCACCCCTGGTGCTCGCCATTGCGGGCGGCTTGGTTGCGGTCTTGACGGCGGATGCGGACAGGCTGGGCTACGCCTACCTCTTCGGCCTATTCACGACAGCTACCTTCATGCTCGGCGGGATCTTCCTGGTGCTGGTTCAGTTCCTCACGGCTTCTTACTGGGGTGTGTCATCGCGACGCATCGTCGAGGTCGTCATGTCCGGTGCGCCGGTCGTGGCTCTGCTGGCGCTTCCGTTCATTGGAGGGGTCGCGCTGGGCAAGATCAACATCTATGACGAGTGGCAGAGCGTCGCCGCCCATGGCGATCACGTCGACGCGCACGGCACTGTGGAGCTGGGCGCAAGCGTCGCGCAGGCGCAAGGCCATGCCGGAGATCACGATGGCGATGAGGCTGCTCACGAAGAAGAGCACTCGCACACGCCTCAGGAAGCTGCGCTTCACCACGAGATCCTCAGCAAGAAGACCGCGTACCTGAATACCAACGGTTGGGCAGCGCGCGGCATCGGCTACCTCATCGTCTGGTGCCTGATCGCCCTCGCGTACTTCGGCTGGTCGCGGCGTCAGGACGATGACCGCGACCCACGGCACACGATGCGGATGCAACGCTTGGCAGCGCCGGGGCTGATCCTCTTTGCCTGCACGCTCACCTTCGCCGCGTTCGATTGGTTGATGTCGCTCGAGGCCGCCTGGTTCTCGACGATCTTTGGCGTGATCATCTTTGCGGGCTCGGCTGTGGCGATCCTCGCGCTAACGATTCTCATCGGCCTCAGCCTCTACAAGCGCGGCCTGGTCGGCGACGCGATCAACGTCGAGCACTTCCACGACCTCAGTCGGCTCATGTTTGGCTTTGCCTGCTTCTGGACCTACGTCCACTTCTCGCAGTGGATGTTGATCTGGTACGCGGGGATTCCGGAGGAGGCCACCTGGTTCCACAGGCGCTGGGAGGGCGGTTGGCAGTTCGTGGCGTACCTGCTGCTCTTCGGCCACTTCGTCGCGCCCTTCATCCTGCTCATGTCTCGTGTGCAGAAGCGCGCGCTTCCTTGGCTCCAGGTGATGTGCTTCTGGGTGATCCTCATGCACATCGTGGACATCTACTGGTTCATCATGCCGCAGGCTGGAGGCTTCCACGTCCAACTCGCTGACATCGGCGCACTGCTCTTCGTTGGGGGCACCTTCTTTGCATATGTCTTTTGGCAGCTCGGGAGAGTCCCGTTGGTGCCCGTCGGCGATCCACGGCTTCAGCGGAGCCTTCACCTCCACCAAATATACTGAGCGTGCACGGATGAGTACGAAGCAGAAAACACGATTTGCACCCCTTCGCGGCCTTTTGACCCTCTGGGTCTTGATGGCATTCGGGGCGGGCTGTGGCCAAGTAGACTCGGCGAGGGCGCCGTCACCAGACGATGAGCGCGACATCGTTGCGAGAAGCCAGCAGGCGACGCTCGAAGGCGGCACGATGCCGATCGACCAAGCCATGGCGGAGTACGCCGCCAAGCCGCGCGCGGATTTTCCTGCGCTCGCCCCGCAGTCTTCCGAAGACGAGTCCGCGCTGAACGGTTGGTCGTTCAAGGGCGCGGTCGCGGTGGCGCCTGGTGAGGTGACGATGCCGCCGGAGTGCGCAGGAGCTGCCGATCCGATGGCTTGTTGGGGGCAAAAGCTCAGCAACAGCAAGGGCTGCGTGGCCTGTCACTCGGCCGATGGCGAGAAGCAGCAGCCGTGTCCGAACTGGAAGGGTCTCTTTGGCAGCGATCGGCCGTTGGTCAGCGGAGAAACAGTGGTTGCGGACGAGGCGTATCTCGCCAGCTCGATCACGAACTCGTGGGACCAGGTCGTTCAGGGCTACGGCAAGACGATGCCTCCCTACAACTTCCCCGAGCAGGAAATAGAAGCGCTGGTCGCCTACCTCAAGTCGCTCGGGGAGGGTGAATGATGACCAAAGTGCACAGCGGTGCGGTGATGGGCCTCGCGTTGATGTTGTCGCTCGTGTTGACGGCATGCCAGGACCCGAACCCGGACAAGGCCAGCCTGGCGTACAGCGTCGACCTCTATGACGGCTGCGTGCAGTGTCACGGCGAGAACGGCGAGGGCAACCAAGACCTCGCTGCGCCTGCGATTGCCGGCCTCGAGCGCTGGTACATCAAGGCGCAGCTCCGCAAGTTCAAGAAGAGCCAGCGGGGCTGGCACCCGGACGACACGGCCGGCAAGCGGATGCTGCCGATGGCCATGGCGATGGACACGGACGAGAAGGTCGACATCATTGCGGCTTACGTAGCAAGCCTGCCGCGCACGAAGCCAGCGCCCACTCTCGAAGGCGGCAATCCCGAAACGGGCAAGATTTACTTTGCCACCTGCGTGCAATGCCACGGCGCCGATGCGCGCGGGAACATCGACGAGTTTGGTCCACCATTGGCTGGCGCGAGCGACTGGTACCTGCTCGGTCAGCTCCAGAGCTTCAAGGCCGGCGTGCGAGGCACGCATGCGGACGACGTTACGGGGGCCAAGATGCGACCGTTCTCCATGACGTTGCCCACCGAGCAGGCGATGAAAGACGTCATCGCGTACATTGGCACTTTATCGGAATAGGCTGCGAGGGTTTGAGACATGGCTGGTAAAACACGGGATCCCGACAGCGAGGCCTTTTTTTGGTGGAAGTGGACCATGATCGGCGTTCTGATTTACGTCGGTGTCGTGTTTGCTTTCATTTTGAACTGAGAGTGTAGAGGGTCGAATGCTTCAAGGAATCTACGATTTCATCAAAGGGATCTTCGAGCCACTCGGGGACTTCCTCATCGGTTCCGCCTTGCCGGTGGGCTCTTCGTTCGCCGGTGACATCGACGCGCTCATTGCGCTCATCGCCGTGATGGTGGGCTTTTGGGCTCTTCTTGCCTATGCCGCGTTTTTCTTTCTGATCTTCCGCTTCCGCGAGAAGAAAGGGCAGCGAGCGAAGTACGTCACGGGTGAAGAGAAGAATCTCAAACGGTGGATCACTTATCCGCACGCGGCGATCATCGTTTGCGACTTGGTCATCGTCTTCATGGCGATCATGGTTTGGTACAACATCAAGCAGCGTCTTCCCGAGGCGGACAGCACGGTTCGCATCATCTCGCAGCAATGGGCTTGGGACTTCGTTCACCCCGGTCCCGACAACGAGCTCGATACGGACGACGACATCACTACGTTTAACGAGCTGCACGTCCAAGAAGGCACGACCTATCACTACGAGCTCCTTTCCAAGGACGTCCTGCACGACTTCTCGGTTCCCGTGTTCCGTCTGAAGCAGGACGCGATTCCGGGCCGTGTCATGAAGGGCTGGTTCAAGCCCACGAGGCCAGGCGAGTACGACATTCAGTGTGCTGAAATGTGTGGCATCGGACACGGCATCATGGGGGCGCGGATCTTCGTGGAGACGCCGGAAGAACACGCGGCTTGGATGTCGCAGGACAGCACGGGCAAGCTTGCTTCCCGCTGAATGGAATAGTCATGGCTGAAGCAGGCACAGTAGAGACACACGGCGCGCATCCGCACGACGCGCATCACGAGCAGAGCTTCTGGAGCAAGTACATCTTCTCCACCGATCACAAGATGATCGCGATGCAGTACATGTTCACCGGCATCGTGATGGCCTTGATCGGCGGGTACATGTCGTACGCGTTTCGAATGCAGCTGGCGTTCCCCGGCGAAAGCGTGCCGGGCTATGGCCTCGTGTCGCAGGGCGAATACAACGCACTGGTCACCAATCACGGCACGATTATGATCTTCTGGGTCGCGATGCCCATGTTGATCGCGGCGTTTGGCAACTACCTCATCCCGCTGATGATCGGCGCGGACGACATGGTGTTCCCGCGCATCAACCGGCTCTCGTATCAGATCTTCCTGATCAGCGCGGTCGTGCTCATCGGCTCGCTCTTCGTCCCTGGGGGCGGCTTTGGCGGAGCATGGACGGCGTATCCGCCTCTCTCCTCGAGCGCGGAGTACAGCCTCACGCCGCTCGGTTCGACGCTCTGGCTCGTCGCCGTCGCGCTCGAGTTCGTGGCCTTCCTGCTCGGCGGCATCAATTTCATCACCACGCTGATGAATGCGCGCGCGCCCGGCATGAAGATGCACGACATCCCGATGGTGCTGTGGATGATCGTCATCGCGAGCGTCCTCTTCATGGCGTCGGTCGGTCCGCTCATTGCGGGCGCCGTGATGCTCTTCATGGACCAGGTCGTGGGTACTGGCTACTTCGATCCGGGCCGCGGCGGTGACCCGATTCTGTGGCAGCACCTCTTCTGGTTCTTCGGGCATCCGGAGGTCTACGTCGTGCTCCTGCCTGCGATAGGCATCGTGGCCGAAATCATCTGCACCTTCTCCCGAAAGAAGCTCTTCAACTACAAGCTAATCCTCTACACGGCATTTGCCACGGCCATCATCAGCTTCTTCGTGTGGGCCCACCACCAGTTCGTCGCCGGTATCGACCCGCGTATGGCGAACGTCTTCACGATCACCACGCTAATCATCTCGATTCCCATTGCGGAGATGATCTTTTTGTACATCGCGACGCTCTATGGAGGCTCGATTCGGCTCACCACCCCGATGCTCTGGGCGCTGGCGTTCATTGCCGAGTTCATGATTGGCGGCATCACGGGCATCTTCCTCGGCGCAAGCGGCTCGGACATCTATTTCCACGACACGTACTT
>JAFDFW010000044.1:0-9947 GCA_019309605.1 Deltaproteobacteria bacterium
GTCACGCAGGTCATCACGCCGAGCGGGAAGGAGGCATCGACCGAGCGAAGGTTGTGCCCGGACGCTCCGGTCACTTCGATCGTCCCTGCGGCCTCGCGACGCGTCCCGAACACGACCCTATTGGATTTGAGGGCGGCGCCCGTCGCGGTCTTGGCTTTTCGCAACGCAGTCGGGGTACCGTCGAAGACGATTTGTCCACCGTTCTCGCCGGCGCCCGGGCCGAGCTCGATCACACGGTCTGCCCCGAGGATCATCTCCGGATCATGCTCGACGACCACGGCGACGTTCTCATCCTTCGACAGGGCCCGGACGACCCCGAGCAGCCGCTCCACGTCCCGCGGGTGCAATCCGACCGTCGGCTCATCGAGCACGAACATCGCGCCGTTGAGCGTGGCGCCCAACGCGCTCGTCAGCGCTACCCGTTGGGCCTCGCCTCCGGAGAGCGTCCGGGACGTCCGATCCAAAGAAAGGTAGCCGAGGCCTACATCATGCAGGGCTCGAAGCCGCCCGATCGCTTCGCGCCACAGCAGTGCAGCGCCGGTGTCGCCCGTGAACCGTTGTTCTTGTTTCTCCAAGAACGACAGCGCGTCCGCCGCCGGCAGCGCGTAGAGTTCCGGAAGGCTGAGCCCATCGACATGCCAGGCGAGCGCTTCAGATTTGAGGCGTGTGCCATTGCAGTCCCCGCATGTCTCGTACTTGCGATAGCGCGAAAGGAACACGCGAACATGCATCTTGTACGCGCGTGACTCCATCCACTTGAACCAGCTCCGAATTCCCCACCAACCCTTGGGGTAGCCCACAGCGTCGCCGTCGATGAGCCAGGCGAGCTCGGCCGGTGTCCAGTCGCGAAGCGGCTTGTCGAGCGGGATCGCGTCCTTCTTCGCGTTCTTCTTGAGCTCACGGCGCTCCCAGGTCGTGGCCTTGCCTTGCCACGCGCGAATGGCGCCGTCGTTGGGGGACAGGTCATGGTTGGGAATCACCCGATCGAGGTCGATCTCGATGGTGCGCCCGAAACCTCGGCAAGTCTCGCACGCGCCGATGGGGCTGTTGAAGCTGAAGAGGCCGGGCGTTGCGCGACGAAAGGATCGGTCACAGGCAGGACAGTGAAGCCCCTCGGAGAAGCCGAGCTCCGCGCCCCCGGCCGACCACACCGTCGCGTGGCCTGCGCCCCGCCGCATGGCGTCTTCGAGGGCCTCGACCAGGCGCGCCTGATCTCGTGGACGCGCCACGGTTCGGTCGGCCACCACGTCGAGGTGCGTGCTTCGACCATTGGTCACATCGCTCGGTGGCACATCATCGAGGTCGCGGACCTTCCCTTTGACCCGCACTCGCCGATAGCCATCACGCAGTAAACCCTCGCGGACGCCGATGAAGTGCTCCTTGTCAGCCACCGCAACCGGATAGGTGACCAGCAGCTTCTCCCCGGCAAGCTCGCTCATCACGCTGTGCGCCGCGCGGGTCGGAGCATCCCGGTGCACCAGCTCCCCGCAACCGGGACAGTACAGCTCCGCCGCGTGGGCCCATAGATGCTTCGCGTAGTCCGCGATCTCGGTCATCGTTCCGACGGTCGAGCGGCTAGTCCGTACCGGCGCTTGACGGTCCACCGCGATGCCCACCGGCACCGGGTCGAGCTCGTCGACCGGAGGCCGGGAAAGCCGCTCTAGGAACTGCCGTGCGTACGCGCTGAAGCTCTCGACGTAGCGGCGTTGGCCTTCGGCGTACAGGGTTCGAAAGGCCAGCGACGACTTGCCCGCGCCCGAAGGACCCACGATCGCGAGGTATGTACCCGGCGCGATATCGAGGTCGATCGAACGGAGATTATTCGTGCGCGCGCCGCGTAACTTGGTGGGCTGCATGGGCGAGACGGGTATCTCTAGGATGGCCGGGGGGGATGTCCAGTCAGGAAAAGCGCCTCAGGTGTTGCAGGCCTTTATCGACGACCCCAGCGCCTCCGCAGCACCCAGGTAGCCCCCAGCAGGAGGATCGTGAGGAAGATGAACCAGGGATTGGACAGCGGCTCCTTCGACACGAGCCCGGCCGCCCGCCGGCTGGTCGCAGCAAGCTCCGACAGGGGCGGGACATCGTCAGTGCCCAGAAAGACGCGCCCCCCGGTTTGCTCCGCGAGCGCCTGGAGCTGTTCGGGAATCGCCTCGAGATCCGCGAGCTCGTCGCCGCTCTCTTCGACGAGGAAGACCTCGCGGGCGACCTCCTTGCCTTCCACCGAAGCGACCACCTCGTAGGCACCTGGCTCGCCCGGCGCACGGAGGGTGGCCTGAAGCCGTCCGTCTTGATCGGTGCGGACCACCGTGTCGCGCGCGTCATCGACGGCCGGTTGATAGTGCAGCTCCACGGAGACCTTCTTCATGGGGCGATAGCCCTCGTCCCGGAGCCGCCCCGAGACCGTGACGTCCGCGCCCACTCCGTAGCGGTCTCTGTCGGTCGAGATCCGCGCCGGCTCCAGGAGTGGGTCACGCGTGAGCCAGCGAATCATCCGATCCCAAAAGAGCTCATACTCGTCGGAGCCTACGGTGGTGTCGTCCGCCGCAAACCGCCAGCGCCAGGACGCATCGGTCGTCATCGCGGCCACTCGTCCTCGGCCGGCCTCTCCGACGACGAGAATGGGAAGCCGTGCGCCGCCGTGGATCCGCGCCCGCGGGTGCTGCAGCAGGACCTGCGCCTCTGGTTTGACGGAACGCACCATGTTGGCGCCGTGCAAGGGGGGCAGCGCCCTCCAGGTCCGCCTCGTGAGGGTGGGATCGGGACCCAGGGCGACGATCGGATGCCGCGCCAGCTCCTTGCTGACCTCGGCCCGATAGCTTCCCTTGAGGACGCCTGGCGCCCCGAGCTTGACGGGCAAAATCTCTTCGATTGCCGTGCCGCCATAGCGGCCCTCGGCGAACGAGCGATCGCCTCCGATCATCACGAACGAACCGCCGCGTTGCACGTAGTCTCGGATACGCGGCAGGTACGTCTGCATCTCGTACGGCGCGTAATCGAAGTTCTGAAAAATCACGACGTCAAAGCTTCCGAGGTGCTCGCGAAAGAGTTCGTCGGTCGGAAATGGGATCAAGGCCAGCTCGTTGGTCGGTGCGGCGGTCAGGTCGGCCGCGGCGCGCAGGATGAAAAACGACACGAGGTCGACGGAGCCGTCACGCTTGAGGAAATCACGGAGGAACCGAACGTCCCAATCCGGCCGCCCGGCAACGAGCAATGCGCGTAGCCGCTCTCGACCCACTCTTAGAAGTACGGCGCGGTCGTTGTTCTGAGGCACTTCGTCATTGGAGGCTGCGGGGATCAAGAGGCGGTAGAGCGCTCGCCCTGTGCGGCGCGGCGCTACCTCGAAGGCCACGGTGCCCCTCCCGGCTTTGTCGAGCACGGCGACCGTCTCCTGCTCAAGGTGGTTCTCGTGCCAGAGTTGCACCCGAAGCTCACTTCGTTGCAAATCGCCGACCGCCCGCACATCCGCGCGGATCACGGCTGGAACGCCCACGTATGCAGTTGGGTCGGCGTGCAACGACACGATGGCCTGGTCATCGAGCGGGTCGTCGCCACCGACGACGACGGCATGAATAGCAGGCACGCCGGAACCAAGTCCCAGTGTCTCGGCTCGGAAGCTCGCATCGGCTCCGTCCGTGATCACGACGAGCGAGCCTAGGTTCTGCTCGGCGCCCTTCTCCAAGACATAGCTGAGCGCACGGCGGATCTTCGTTTCATCGTCGGAGGGATCGTAACTCTCCGCTAGGTCGCTCCAAATCGTGCCCCTCGTGCTGGAGCCGAAGAGGTAGACAACTGGATTCACCCGGTCGTCCTCTTGCCATTCTCCGATCAATGTGCGGACCGCGTCACTTCGGGCGCCGCTCCCACCGGGGAGGGTCATGCTCCGAGAGTTGTCGAGGAGAATGCCTGTGCCTCCTGCGACCTCCTCGAATGTTTCGCGGACCAGCGTGACCTGGAGCGCCAACAGGTAGACCGCCAGGATGCCGATCCCACCGAGCGCGGCCAACGCGCTTCGCCGCCTCCGATCGCTTTCGCCGCGAATCGAACGAAGCTCGAAGAGCCAGAGCGCCAACAGAGCGAGCCCCAGCACCCACGCCGTCGTACTTCCCCCCAAGATCCCGAGCTGCCACTGCCAATCCGCCACGCTCAAACCTCAGCGCCCCGAGCCCCGCCGCCGCATGATGAAGGGGGCGTGAACTTGATCGTCTTTGTAGTCGGTGCAGAGCGCGTAGAGCACGAGGTTCACCCCGAGACGAATCGCTCGTTCGCGCTGAGGTTCGCCCCCCGGCACGACCGCCTGACTCCATGCGCCGAGCTTGTCGCGCTGAAGCGCGCCGCCGAGGTCGTGGCGCGAGTACACGATGGCGATGCGATCACCATACGTGATGCCTTCGAGAAACGCCGGGCCCTCAACGCGTCCGACTGGCTTACGCAGAAGATAGAACGAACGGTAGATGGTGTGCTCCGCTGAAATGGGCTTCAGCGGAAGCGCTGGGAAGGCGCGAAGGAGCTCGCGGCGAACCGCTCGATCAAAACCCTCTCCGCCGGCCGTGGCGTCATCGATCAGGATGAACCCACCACGATGAATGTACTTGCGGAGGCCCTCAATCGCCTGCTCACTCAGCGGTGGAAACTCGTCACTTCCTCGCCAATACACGAAGGGGCTCCGGAAGAGCGAGGCATGGTCGAGCCTTGCGCGTCCGGGCTCGAGGATGGGCTCGACGCTCGATCGTTTGCGCACCTCCCACGCGAGCCTTTCCGCGACGCTTCGAGAGCCTTCGATGCTCCTGCCAACGTCGAGGGAGACGATCTCCACCGCGGTTGCATCGCCAAACGCTGCGGCGCGTCGCGCAACGAATACAAGAGATACGAGGGACACTGAAAAACAGGCCAGTACCAATAATAGGCGACTCCAACGCACCCCAAACACCGCCCGCATGGGGACAGGAGTACCAATCGTGTGTGAAAGCGCAAGCCGGGTTGACGGAGGGGGTGTTCACGACGACAGTTGTGCCGTGTCGAAGGGGTCACTTGGCGCGTGCGCGACGCTCGCATTGCTCGCTATGCTCGCATTGGCACTCGGTTGCCAAAGCAACGGCGAAGCGGCAGATCCGGTAGCGTTCGCCGAGCCCTCGAAGCAGGTGAGCCCGCCCCTGCTTTCGCGGACACGTCCGTTGATGAGCACCGTGTTCCGCATTCAGGTCGACTCGCCACCGACCAACGCGGAGAACGTGATTCGTCAAGCGTTCGAAGAAATCGAACACCTGGAGACCGCGCTCTCCGAATGGCGCGAAGAGAGCGACATCTCGAAAGTGAATGCGCTTGCCGGCAAGAAGTCCGTGAAGGTGGGCGACGATACGCTGCGCGTCATTGATGCCGGCGTGGATGTGTCGATGTGGTCCAGGGGCGCGTTTGATCTTTCGTGGGCAGCGCTGTGGGGTCTCTACGATTTTCGACCCGACTCGATCAAGATTCCGACGCCCGAAGAGATCAAGCCGCGGCTCCGGCTGATCGACTACAAGAACATCCGCCTCAGCAAGAAGTACAAGACCGTGTTCTTGAAGAAGCGGGGCATGGCGATTGGAACCGGCGGCATCGCCAAGGGCTACGCCCTCGACCACGCTGGGGCGATTCTCCGAGGAGGAGGCGTCGACAACTACATGATCTTTGGCGGTGGCCAGGTGCAGGTCCACGGTGAGCGCGACGGCCGCCCTTGGCGGGTCGGCATTCAGCACCCCCGCGACCCGAACGTGTACTTCGCGGCGTTGGAGTCCACCGGAGCCTCCTTTTCGACCTCAGGGGACTACGAACACGCGGTCTTCGACGGCTCAGGCAACCGCTGGCACCACATCATCGACACCAGTACGGGCCGCCCCGCAGACAAGTCGCTCTCGGTGACCATCATGACGGCCGAGGGCATCTACGCCGACGCGTTGAGCACGGCGGCCTTCGTGTTGGGCCCCAAGAAGGCCCTGAAAATGTTGAGGCGAATCGCCTACCCGGCCGAAGCCGTGATCGTCGGCGCCGACTGCAAGGTTTATATGACGCCAAAGGCGAAGAAGCAGATTCGCCTGAACGTGGAGCTCGTGGACGGGCGACTGCCGAACTGCAAGCCGTGACGACGGGCAGCGATGCCCTATCCGCGCTCTTCGATCGGAACGAAAGTACGGTCCGCTTCGCCCACCCAGATCTGGCTCGGACGGAAGATACGATTGCCTTCCAGCTGTTCGAGCAAGTGTGCGAGCCATCCAGCGACGCGTGAAATCGCGAAGATCGGCGTGAAGAGATCCGACGAGATGCCGAGCTTTTGGTAGACGATGCCGCTGTAGAAATCGACGTTCGGGTAGATGCCTTTGCCACCGACCAGGTCCGCCATTTGGGTCTCCAGCTCGACGGCTAAGTCGTAGTCGGGCGTGCTGCCGAATTTCGCGAACAGTTGAGTGGCGAGCTCTTGTAGAATCGTCGCGCGCGGGTCTTTGACCTTGTAGACGCGGTGGCCGAAGCCCATCACCTTTTCTTTGCGCGCGAGGCGGTCTTCGGCCCAGCGGCGCACAGCGTGGGGCGAGCGATCGTCGATGCTCTCCAGAGTCGAAAGCACCTGCTCGTTGGCGCCACCGTGAAGTGGGCCGGCAAGGCTGCCGATGGCCGAAGCGACCACGGCGTAAGGGTCAGTGAGCGTCGAGCCCGTGACGCGCGCGGTAAACGTCGACGCGTTCATCGAGTGCTCAGCATGCAGAATCAAGCCCACGTCGAACACGCGCTCGGCCAAGCGAGTGGGAATCTCCCCTTCCAGCATGTACAGGAAGTTTGCGGCGTGGCTGAGCTCGCTGCTCGGCTTGATGGGGTCGTCTCCACGCCGAATTCGATGCCAGGCAGCCACGATGGTCGGCAGCTTGGCGACCAAGCGGATGACGCTCAGCCGCAGGAACTCGGGATCCGAAATGTGGTCGCCCTTGTAGAACATACCCATGGCCGCGACGGCGGCGGTGAGCGCATCCATCGGCTGGCCGCTTTCTGGCAGGGTCTTCAGAAGGTCGATGATTCGGAACTTGAGACCACGCTCCGCGATGAGCTGGTCGCGGAACTCGTCGAGCTGGGGCGTGCTCGGCAGGTACCCGAAGATGAGTAAGTAGGCGACCTCTTCATAGGTGCCGCGCTCCGCGAGCGCCTCGATCGGGTAGCCTCGATACTGAAGCTTCCCCACGGATCCATCGATCAAACAGATGCTGCTGCGAGCCGCCGGAATGCCGGCCAGGCCTGGAATGTATTCGGGCACTTCGGCCATGTTCTCTACTTTCGAGCTTGAAGGTCCGGCGGCAACCTAGCTGTTCACCCAACGGGCGCAAGCCGATGCGAAAAGCCTGGCAAAAGCAGGGCGAGCGGACCCGAGAACCAGATCGGCCGCATCTTCGATAGCCTCCGCGCGAAGACGCGTCTCGGGGGTTTTGGAGGGTTCACAAATCACGACACGTATGTCGACTTTCGCGTCACTCGCCGAGTCGATGCGTGCCGCTCCGGCATCGACGAGCAGGTCGATGAATCGATCGGCGGAACGCCCGTCTCCGGTGTCGGCCACCGAAACGAGCTGCTCTCCAAGAGCCACAGCCCGCGGCGCATGAACGGGCGGGTCGCCGTCATCATCGACGACGCTGAGCGAGCGCTTCAACCGCGCTCGACCTCGAGCCCATCGGCTTCCCAGTGCAGGAAGCCTCCGGCCAGAAAACCAACTTGAATGCCATCGGTTTGCAGCTTCTCGCTCCACTCCTTGGCCTCCTCGCTGCGGCCGTAGAGGACTCGGATGCGACCGTCGAAGGGCTGAAGCTCTTCGACTCGGCCCGCAAGCTCGCTCGCGGAAATGTGAATCGCCGAAGGAATCCTGTAGCGCGCGTACGAGGCCGCGTCGCGGATATCGACTGGGAGCGCCTTGCCCTGCGTCAGCCAAAGCGCGAGCTCCTCAGGGCGAACCTCGGCAGCGGCGCGCGGCATCACAGGCTCGAGCAAGTTCAATATTCCCGCCTTGTCGAGCGCGCCGACGTGATGCTGAACGACCTGGCCCTCCGCGATCACGAGCAACATCGGGATCGACTGCGCTCGAAAGGTCTGGGCGACCATCGGGTTGCTGTCGACGTCGACTTTTACGACTTTGATTTTGCCGGCCAGCTCTTCGGCGAGCTCAGCGACGATCGGCGACACCTGTTTGCAGGGTTGGCACCAATCGGCGTAGAGATCGACGAGCACCGGAATCTCCGACCGAAGGACTTCAGCTTCAAAAGTTGCGTCTGTGACCGACTGAACTGCCATCTCAGTATCCCCTGTCTTGCATGTTGGATTCTGTCACGATCGCCACGCCGGCGCTCGTCCCGAGCCGATTGGCGCCGGCCGCGATCATTTTATCGGCGCTGGCCGTATCGCGAACTCCTCCGGACGCCTTCACACCGAAGTCGGACCCTACCTCCGCGCGGAGCAATCGAACGTCGTCCTCGGTCGCGCCGCCGCCGCCAAACCCGGTCGAGGTCTTCACGAAGGCGGCGCCCGCGATACGAGTCCACTGGGCGCCGCGTCGCTTCTCATCGCCGGTGAGAAGGCAGGTTTCGAGGATGACCTTGACGGGCCGTCCGTCCGCCGCCGCAACGACCCTGCGGACATCATCGATGAACACGTCCTGGAGACCGTCCTTGAGGGCGCCGATCTGGCAGACCATATCGATTTCTGAAGCCCCATCGAGCACCGCCCGGACGGTCTCAGCGGCCTTTCCGGCCGAGTTGGAGGCGCCGAGCGGGAAGCCCACCGTGGCTGCAATGGGGAGCTGGCAGTCCGCCAGCAGTGAGGTACAAAGCGCCACGTGGGCCGAGTTGACACAGACGGTTGCAAAGCTGTGCTGAACAGCCTCCTTGCACAATCGCGCGAAGTCCGCCTGGACCGCGTCGGGCCGCAAGAAGGTGTGATCGATCAGCGCAGCCAGGTCCCGACGCATCTAGCGCCTTCTCTTAGCAATGATCGGCCGCGCCGACCAACCGCACACACCCAAGAGCCTGGGGGGCTTCTCGACTGATGGACGTTACTTGCGAGCGCTGCGGCACCGAATACGAGTTTGACGAGACACTGCTTTCCTCACGTGGAACCAGCGTTAAGTGCACCAACTGCGGGCACGTCTTCAAGGTCTACCCAACGGCCCAAGCGGAAAACGACCGCGCGACGAGCAGCTGGAGTCTCAAGCTGAAGGACGGGTCGATCGACACGATTCACTCGCTCCGAGAGTTGCAGCGACGCATCGGTTCCGGAGAGCTGGAGCCTGCGAACGAGATCGCCAGGGGCGACGAAAGCTGGAAGACGCTCGGTTCCATCCCCGAACTCGAGACGTTCTTTCAGGCGGCAGGGGTCCAGGTTCCGCCCGCAGAGGTTCGCGCGCCGGTAACCCCATCGTCGGTCCCTCCCGCGCCGCAGTCGAAGGATTCGTCTCTGCCTCCGGGGAGGCGGCCGCGACAGCCGACGCTGCTGGGGGTGACGCCAGTGGAGAGGGTGAGGGGACCCGGGGCCGAGGCCGGATCCGAGACCGCGGGCGCGTCAGTGCCAGAGTCGGTGTCAGCGACAGTGCCAGAGTCGGTGTCAGCGACAGTGTCAGCGACAGTGCCAGGGGCAGAGTCGGTGCCAGAGCCGGTGTCAGAGTCCGTGTCGGCGACCGTGCCGGGGTCGGCGACCAGCTCCTATGAGTCTCCCTACTCCTCTCTGTCCACTCCTCCTCTGGCTCCGATCGAAGATGCGGAGTTTGAGGAGCGGCCGCGGGTGGTTTCGCGGTCTTCTGGGCGGCCGAGCACCCCGCCTCCCGCGTATTACGAGGACGACGACGACATTCCGGATCTGCCCGGACGCGGCTCGTCGCCGCTGCGGTGGCTTTTGCTGGTTGTGATCGCGGGCGGGCTGGCCCTGATGGTCACGCAGTGGGAACGCGT
>JAFDFW010000044.1:9978-13805 GCA_019309605.1 Deltaproteobacteria bacterium
CATCCGAAGGCGTACGCGAGTGCGATTGAAGCGTACGGTCGCGCGATTGAAGCCGGGGGTGACCGCGACCCGGAGATCCTCGCCCGGCTCTCTAAGGCGTACGCCTTCGCGGCGCAGACGCAGGTCGACAGGGGTGTCACAGGCGAAAGCATCGGGAGCCTCTCTGCAGCGGCGCTGACCACCGCGCAGAGCGCCGCGGAGATCGAGCCGCGGGACCTCGACGCGAAGCTCGCCACGGCGGATGCACTCCGGCTAGCCGGCGACAATGCCGAGGCCCGCACCGTGTTGGAAGAAGCGCGCTCGATGTCGTTCAGCCGAACCGCGGAGTTCTTTCGAATAGACGCGCGGCTGATTGCCGCCGAAGCCGGCGGTGGCCTCGAGAACGGCCTGCGAAGCGCGAAGCAGGCGGCGGAGCTCGCACCCGAAGGAGTGCCGTACTTGCTGTTGCTGGCTCGAGCCGAGCTGGCAGCGGGTGATGGCGCGGACGCCCGTGTCCCGTTGGAAACCATCCTTGCGGATCATCCGGAGCAGCCGGTGGCTATCGAGCTGTTAGCTGAGCTGGATGCTGCGAACGCGGTGCAGGATGCCGGGGTTGCTTCGGACGCGGGGGTGACAGCGGCAGAGACGGAGGCAGCGGCAGACGCAGGGACAGCGGCAGAGACAGCGGCAGCGGCAGAGACAGCGGCAGACGCAGACGCAGGGGCAGAGACGGGGGCGGCGCCCGGGTCGGAGGTCGTGCCAGTGGCAGGGACGGTGAAGGCGGCTGCCAAGAAGCCTGCTCCCAAGCGGCGGGCGCCAGCCAAGAAGCGCAGCGCTCCGAAGAAGCCTGCCTATGACGAGTACGACCAACTCGCAAAGGCGGCTGGAGATGACGCGTTCGTCGATGGACGGCCGCCGGTGCGCGACTATGAATGGTACATGCGACAAGGGCGCGCGGAGCTTGCCGGCGGAAACTACTCTCGCGCTCGCGCGTTCTTCGACAGTGCACTAGAGGCGCGTCCCGGGTCGGCCGAGGCGATGGACGGGCTCGGTCAGGTGTCGATGCGCATCGAAGACTTCGAGTCCGCGCTACGCTATTTCCGCGTGGCGGCTCAGCGCGGGCAAGCCGACGGCTATTTCAGTCTTGGAAAAGCCTATGAGCGGCTCGGGAGGAATGAAGAAGCCGTCTCGGCGTACTACACTTACGTGAAACGCCGTCCGTCAGGCAGCCACGCTGCCGCCGCCAGAGCAGCGATCAGAACCTTGGAGCCCCACGCGAAGCTTCCTCCCGAACCCGAATCCGAACCCAAATCCGAGCCTCAGCCCGAACCTCAGCCCGAGTCCGAGCCCGAATCCGGGGCGGAGTCCGAGCCGTCCCCAGCGGGAGAGCCCGCGCACGAGTCAGAACCGGCAGCACCATGAAGCACATCGCGCGTCAATCCGCGCTTACGATTCTCGCGATTCTCGCACTCTTTGTCACGGCCTCCTGCAGCGAAGAAAAGGAAGCTCCGGATGAGCCGGTCGTGCGGGAGCTTCGGCTTCTGCAAGCCTTCCCGGACGGCGCCGAGCATGATCCCTTCTCCCGCCCGGAGCCAACGCTCCATGACGTGCTCACGCGGATTTGGGATGCGACTGAGGACGAGAACGTCAAAGGCCTCTTCGTGCGCGTCGGCCCATTGCAGGGCGCATGGGGCAGCGTCGGTGACCTCATCGAGGCGCTGAGGGAGTTCCGTGCGGAGGACCGTCCTGTCCATTGTCATTTCGAAGCGGCAGACAACGTCGGCTACCTTCTGCTCGCTTCGACGTGCGACCGCATCAGTATGTCGCCGGCGGGCACCCTCGATCTCGTCGGTCCGGCTGCCGTGATGATCTACGCCCGCACACTGCTCGAAAAGGTGGGCGTCCAAGCGGAGATCATCCACATGGGCCGATACAAGGGCGCCGGCGACATGTTCATTCGGGACGACATGCCCAAGGAAGCCAAAGCCTCGATGGACGCGATCCTCGACGACCTCTATGGCGCGCTGATCGAGGCAACCAATGCGCGAACCGATGGGAACGCGGACAAAGCCAAAGGACTGATCGACGGGGGCCCGTACGCGTCGGCGGCGGCTGCAGAGGTCGGGCTGGTCGATTCGGTGAGCTTCCTTCGAGATGCACGCGAGGAGATCAAGAAGGCGGCGGGCGTCGACACGATTCGCCGGACACGCATGCTGCCTAAACAGGAGCAGCTTACCCTCGGTCAGTTCCTGAAGCTCTTCAGCGGCGAAAGTGAGAAGCCAGAGGCCAGCGGTGAGCGTATCGCCTTAGTGTTTGTGAATGGCAACATCACCGATGGTGAGTCCGGCTCGACGGGGGACGCGGTCTCCGGGCCTTTCGTGCGGGCCATGGAGCGACTCGAGGACGACGAGAACGTCAAAGCCGTCGTCATGCGCATCAACTCGCCTGGCGGGTCGGCACTTGCCAGCGACCGTATGTGGGATGCGGCGCGCCACCTCGCCGCGGCCAAGCCGCTCATCGCGAGCGTGGGAGACATGGCGGCGAGCGGTGGCTACTACATCGCGTCCGCGGCCACTGAAATCCTCGCCCATCCCAATAGTCTCGTCGGCTCAATCGGCGTCGTCGGTGGGAAGTTCAACTTCGCAGGCCTGGCCGAGGACATCGGCGTGAACACCTACATTTTGCAGCGCGGAAAGCGGGCGGCTTGGTCGACCCCTGTGCGCCCACTGAGCGCCACCGAGCGGCAAGCCTTCGAGAGCCTCCTTCGCGACACCTACGACCGCTTCATCGATCGGGTCGCGGCCGGACGCAAGATGGAGCGCGCGGCGGTCCTGGCGGCCGCAGAAGGCCGTGTCATGACCGCACAGGACGGCAAAGAGCTCGGCCTCATCGATGAAATGGCAGGTTTGAGCGAAGCGCTCACCAGGGCCCGTGCAGCCGCAGGCCTGGCACCTGACGCGCCCGTCGAGCTCTGGCCCGCGCCCAAGGGCATGATCGATGCCATCAACGAGCTGCTGAGCGGCAACGGGGACGACGGGGTGCAGGCCCTACAGCACCTGTGGCTGCGCCAGCACCCCTTGGCGGCTTCGCTTCCGCTCGAACGATGGGCAGACATTCTTCACGTGCTCTCGCAGGAGCACGTGGCGCTGGTGCCGCCTTACTTCTTTACGCTGCGCTAGCTCAGGGCGTCGGGGGCGGAATGATGATGAAGGCAGCTGTCCGCAGCTTGTTCGATCGTGCAGGCGGGCACGGTCAAGCAGCCCTCGCATATATCGACCGGCCACCGAAACGGTGCCGACCGTTGGCTGAATCCGCCAAACGTGGTGCCACCGGCGCGAATCTCGAGGATGACCGAAGGGATCCCCTGCAGCGCAGACTGGTAGGACGCAGGAATGCCGATCGCGGCGGCGACCTCTTCCGAAGGCGCACCGCCTTCTTCGCCGGCCTCGAGGACCGCGCTGGTGTCGACTCGATAGGGATTGACGAGGCCGTCGGGCAGCGTAGGCATGGACCCGTCCGGCAGCAGGATCGTGATGTCGAAATTGTCGACTTGAAGGTTGTTCTGCTCGCCCTGGAACTCGAGAGCATTGCTGATGAGATAGCTCTCCAGCAACGGAGCAATGATGTAGTCCCTCGGCTGGCCGCTCGCCCAGTCGCGGTACGTGATGTCGTAACTGCCCCGCAAGAGCCGGACCTCTTGGTCCGCGGTAAGCACGCAGTTGTCGTTGGGCGGTAAATTCGCCACGATTTGTAATCCGTTGTCCGGGAAACGGTTGCACCCAGCAACCGTCACCGCCACCAGCATAGACACGAGGATGAATCGACTCATAAGTCCCCTCCAAAGGGTG
>JAFDFW010000399.1 GCA_019309605.1 Deltaproteobacteria bacterium
AGAGCAAAGCTCAGCGATCCAACGTCTTGCAACGGTGCGCACGATGAACCTTAGAAATCCACGGAAGCACAAGAGGCAACAACGACACGCAACGGAATCCACAAGAATGCAAGGACGCACAGAAACACCCACAGGAAAGAAGGAAGATGCACGGTGCATAGCTGCGGCAAGGTGGAGTTTTGTTTAACAAAACTGCAAGCCCTCCGCGCGAACTCTTCGCCGTTCGCCGCTCCGCGCTTGATCGATGTGCTCAACGCCTTCGGCTTATTCGCACACGCGAGACGAGCAAAGATCCGGGACTGGCGCACGATGAGCGTCAACACCTATCCTGGATCTTGGAAGCAGTTCTTGGCCGCAAAAGCCGCGCGTGGAGACCGGCGGGCCATGCGACGACTTGCTAAGCGTTCCCGGGGGGGGCGGCAATCCTCAGCGATAGCTGGCAGGTTCGGGCTCTGTCGTCGCGCAACTCGTGGACAAGTCGGGGAAGCATCGTTCACAATCTTCCAAACGGCATTCGGCTTCGGGAGTTTGCTCACTCGATCGAGCTACTTAGCGACACCAGCGATCAGGCGCTCGAGCAGCTCGTGAAGACAGGCAGGGAACGGTTCGGTTCGAGTCGCGTTACGCTGGTTGGACTAAAGGATGTTGAGAGGCGATTGGCCAAAATCGCTGCCGACCGAGGCCTCGAAATCACTCCAGGGCGTCAACGCTGACAGGGGATGGTCTGAATCACCCAAACCGTAAGGCATTGGTTTCCCACAGCCTCCGCCAACTGGGCCTGGCCCACGCATAACTTATTTCCGGATGTGCCGCTGGGCGTTCCCCCTTGGCTACACGCTCGTCACCGCCGTCATCGCGTTGATCTTCTCGAAACTCGGACAGATGCGGAGACTCTGACGAACGAGTTCTTGCCGAAATTGAATGCATTTTCGGCTCGCCAACGACGGCGGCCGTAGGTACCACGAGGTGCCTCATGAAAGAGAGGGTGGAGACATGAAATTGAGCGGATTGATTCTGATCTCGGCGTTCGCCGGCGCGCTTTCGGTGCTTGGCTGCGGGGACAACAATAGCGTCAGCGACACTGCGAACGAGCTGTGCAACCGTAAGCTTTGTCAGACAAACGACGTGTTGAGAAACGAGTGTTTGGAAGTCGTCACCGCTTGCCTCAACGAACCGAATGCCAATCGAGATGAATGCGCCATTGTCGCGGGCGAAAAATGCGACGGTGGATGAAGGCCGGCGACGCTCAAGTTTTGCTTGGTTTCTTCCCTAAAAGCAGACGTCGCAAGCACCGTGGTAGGCGGATGCTGACGAAATACCAGAAAGCGGGATCCTCGGATCCCACATCGAGGGGATGACATTATGAATGTAAGCAGACTTCTTGTGATCGCGTTGCTGGTGGGCACCGTAGGTGTGTTTGGCTGCAGCGATGAAGAGAACGGCACGGGCGGCAGCGGCGGCACGGCTGGCACTGGCGGTACGGCTGGCACTGGCGGTACGGCTGGCACTGGCGGTACGGCTGGCACTGGCGGTACGGCTGGCACCGGCGGCACGGCTGGCACCGGCGGCACCGGCGGCAGCGTCGACCTCGGCTGCGACGAAGGTCGCTGCGTTGAGGCTGCCCAGGCGATGGCGTGCGAGGACGGGATCGGAGCGTGCATCGCCGCCGAGCCGGCCAATGAAGAACGATGTATTGTAGCCGGAAACCTCGTCTTCTGTAGTGAAGGCGGCACAGGCGGTAACGGTGGCAACGGTGGCACAGGCGGTAACGGTGGCACCGGTGGCACCGGTGGCACCGGGGAGCCTCCGGACCCGGACCTCGTGTGCAACCGAGGTCTTTGTGAGGTCGAAGGCGACCCGAAAGAGAAATGCGAGGCGGCTCTCACGGCATGCATCGCAAACAATCCCGAAGCCAATTGGGATGATTGCGTTGGTGGCGTGCTCCTCATCTTCTGCAATGTTGAGGACTAGCAAGACTGATCGATGAAGGCCGCAACGCCGTTGCGGTTCCGTGGCTGACGCTCTAGTTGGGCTCGACCCACTGCCGGTGGGAAGGAGCTGCATTTAGAACCCGGCGCCGTCGATTCGATGGCGCCGGGTTCTCTTTCGTCCATGCTCGGCCGAGACACTGACGGGGGCGGGATAGCCGTGCCCGACTACTAGGCTGCCGGCACCTGCACAATGGGACGACGGGCTCGCAGGGTTTCCGACGGGAGCTCGCCAAATAGTCGGCGATACCGTGCAGCGAAACGGCCAATCTGCCACTCCCCGTGTTGAAAGAGCACGCCGGTAACGTTGGCCTCTTCAGGATCCGCTTCACGCAACGCACGCCTGACGCGGTGAAGTATCCTCAGTTGAAGGTAGCGAACCGGCCCCACTCCGTAGTGCTCTTTGAAGGCCGTTCGAAGTGTTCGTTCGGAGACTCCGGTCGCAGCCGCCAAATCCGCTATGCCGACATGCCCGCCGGACTGCGCCTCGAGCAGCTCGTGAGAACGGCGGATGATTTCCCGTCGTGGAACCTTGCGCCGTCCTACCAGGTGAACGTCGCCCGCTTGTGGCTGCCCGAGAATTTCAGTGCTGAGCTCTCGCAATTCCGCGGCAGCGACGGTCGATGCAAGTGAGGACTCGAACCGGGGGTACTTGGCGGCGATGGCCATCAGCTCAACCACAGACGCGCGATACTGATTGGCGAGCTGGCGGTCCAGACGAGTCACTCGACAGGTCATTTCCTCGGAATCCGACGAGGCCTCCTCCGGATCGCGGCGACGGTCGAGCTCGAGGGTCGGAATGAAGATCGAGCACCAATCATGTTCGATCCTGGAGGCGAGACAGAAGTCACATCTTGGACCCAGAATGGCCATTGAGACGTCGTCCAAAGCCACTCCGTTCGCCGAATGCGCCTCCGCGTGAGTCAGCGGCATGAAGAGTAGATACCCATCCGGCAGTGACTGGCCCTCCGTGATGTTGCCGCTACCCTCGCGCCCCACTTGTATATGGACCCGGGCAAGGTCGACGTGGTTAACGCTCCAAAGTGGCCGCTTCGGATTCTGAATCAGCATCTCGAAGTTTGCGTCGCGTACCGCGCTCGCAAAGGCGTCGAAGTCTGTGTACTCTTGAGAATGCAGGACAAGTCTCCTGGCTGCGACTTATGGCCGAAACCGCCTAGACAGTACCCGATGCCGAGCACGCGGCAAAGCCGCCAGAAGACAGAGGCGTGATCACTGGAGTGGTGGAGTCCACCTGGGGCGAGATTCAGCGGTGGATGGCGACGAGTTTGGCAGCGGGTGCCAAGATTGCATTGCGTTCTCCGACCAGCTACGCAGCAATCACCACCTCCATCGGCACCCCAAACTCCACCGGACAACGCTGTGCGTAACCGGCCCCCGCAACCAATGGTCAAGGCTGGCTCTTTCTGAGCTGGCCTTTTTCCTTTTTGGGCCGGATTCAGCTGATTAGGAATCGAACAGCTCCGTGGACTGTCGTCGACTCCAG